>JAZKYA010000029.1:0-37260 GCA_045611945.1 Faecousia sp.
TCGGGAATGGGAGCGGGGCCATGGTAAGCGCCCTTACCGACGGAGCACATATGCTGTACTTCTGCACTATAAATCATGGCAAATTTTCCTTTCTTTACAAAAGGCGGAGTTCCGCCCTTGGATATAAATTACGGAGATTCAAACTCTCCCGAATTATTATACAAAGCTGCATTGAAAAAGTCAATTCCCAGTGAGAGAAAAAGACTGCCAATGGTCAAAAATTGGGAAACTTTACCTGATGTAATTTTGTTTCCATCGGAAATACTATCTCCGAATCTATAAAAAGGAGGAACTGACTATGAGCTGCCATGCAAACAAGTGCATCGAGTGCACCGTTTCCCAGTGCGCACATCACTGTGAGGATGCCAACTACTGCTCTCTGGAGCGGATACTGGTGGGTACTCACGAGAGCAATCCTACTGTTGACCAGTGTACCGACTGTAAGTCCTTCCGTATGAAATAATTTCCGCAGCGGCGGCTTCGGCCGCCGCCTTTTTAAAGGAAAACCCTTGACGGATACCGAAAATGCGGATATTATGGAAATACTGTAAAATATTCAAATTTCGTTGAGGTATCGTACATATTTTTTTAAAACTTGGACCGTATGATGATACCATAAAGACGAGGGAGGACGCATGATGGACACCTATGAGAACAAGAACCCAGAAGAAGAGCTGCAGGAACAGCCGCTTGCTGACATGCAGCCTGATGAGCCCATCACGGAAGAACAGTATGAGCCGCAGCCCGTACAGGAGGAAACCCCTGAGCAGCACAAGGCAACCGGAAAGATCTCTCCATATGCGGATTCCCCTTATGTGATGAACTGTCCTGTAGAGGAACCGCTTAAACCCAGAAAGGTAAAAAGTGAAAAGAAGCAGCGCCGCTTTTGGGGCAGCCTGCTTAGCGCGGTACTGGTTTTTGTCATTCTTGTGGGTGCCTGCGCGGCTACCGGTGCTTTGGTAAACCATTACTGGGAAAGCCGGGTGGAATCTCTGGAGGACTCCTTTGAGGACCGGATCGACGAACTGGAGAAGAAAATGCAGAGCATGATTCCGGGAACTTCTGTATCCGGTAGTCCTGTTGTATCAGCCGATGGTGGGCTGACACCTGCCCAGGTATATGCGAAAAATGTAAATTCCGTGGTGCTGATCAACAACCAGATCACCGCGAAGTATAACGGTCAGGTCAGCACCGGTATCGCGACTGGTTCGGGCTTTATCCTCACAGACGATGGGTATGTGGTTACCAATTACCATGTGGTGGAGGGCGACGGTGAACTGAGTGTTGTCACCTATGCCGGTGATGAATATCCCGCCAAACTCATTGGCTACGATGCGACCAATGATGTGGCGTTGTTGAAGGTGGAAGCTGCGGGCCTGCAGGCAGTTACTTTGGGCAGCAGCAATGATCTGATCGTAGGAGATCAGGTTGTTGCCATCGGCAACCCCTTGGGTGAACTGACCTCTACACTGACCGTTGGTTACATCAGCGCCAAAGAGCGGGATGTGACCACCGATGGATTTGCCATCAATATGCTCCAAACAGATGCGGCTATCAATTCCGGTAACTCCGGCGGTCCTCTGTTCAATATGCGCGGCGAAGTCATTGGCATTACCACTGCCAAATACTCCGGAACATCTTCCAGTGGCGCAACCATCGAGGGCGTAGGCTTTGCGATTCCGATCGATGATGTAAGCAGCCTGCTGTCTGATCTTGCCACCCATGGCTATATAACAGGCGCGTACCTCGGTGTCAGCGTCAGCGATATGGACCCCGCTGCCGCAAACTACTATGGTATGCCCGTAGGTGCCTATGTCAATGGGGTAGAACAGGGATACGCCGCTCAGCGGGCGGGTATCCAGCCGAAGGATATCATCACGAGCATTGGTGGTATCCGTGTTGAAACTGTCAACGATCTGACAAGGGCTCTAAGGGGCTTCCATGCAGGGGATCTGACGGTGATTACGGTGTACCGGGGCGGCAGAGAGTTGAATCTGAAGATCACTCTGGACGAGAAACCGGCTGCGGTTGATACACCCGAATAGGATTAAATACGGAAAGCCCCCGTCCTTGGGGATAAACCCGAAGAAAAATGAGGGTCTGCCGGACCACCGGCAGACTCTCTGCTATTGTGAGATATTTGTCGATTTTTGTCGAACGCTTTCCTTTTCAAACACATTGTAATATAGCAGCGCTTGTGCTATTGTGAATATACTACTCTGAAAAGAAAGTGTGGACGCAAGTGGGGAAAGTATTGATAGCGGATACCGTGGATGGATTCTGCGACCAACTGGGGCGGTTGCTGGCCGCAAAGCATCAGACTATATGCGCCTCCAACGGAATGCAGGCATGGGCGCTTTTTATGCAGTTACAGCCGGATCTTCTGGTGATGGATCTGGAACTTCCGCAGATGGATGGCATGACGCTGCTGCGCCGGATACACGATGCAGGATTTTGCCCGGCTGTGATCATAGTTGCCCGGTGGCTCAGCGATTATGCAGTGGATATGCTGATACAGATGAAGTCAGGCTATGTTCTGCGAAAGCCCTGTAAACCAGAGGTTGTAGCGGAACAGGTGGAGACACTGATGCAGTATCATGCGTTGGGGGGATCGCCTGTGCGTCTGCAGATTGCCGCCCTGCTGCGGGAATTTTACATTCCTGTTGACTATGATGGAGGAAAATATCTGGTTTCTGCGATTTGGCGGGTGATGCAAAACCCGTCCCAATACATAACAAAAGAGCTTTATCCGTCGGTGGCTAAGGAGTATGGCCGAGATATCAGGAGTGTGGAACGCTCCATGCGGCACGCCATCGAAGTTGGCTGGAAAAAAGGCGGACAGGCTGTATGGGAGCGGTACTTTGGTGCAGAGACAGGAGACCAGGTTAAAAGGCCCAGGAATTCAGACCTCATCTCCGCAATGGTCGAGCTGCTGAAATCCAGACTGTAATAGTGGGCAATATTGCCATTTATAACTGGATTTGTCGCATTTTTTAGGCATTTTTTCACTAGAAATTTTTACGGGGATACTGTATAATGTAAGAAGTGATGGAGATTGCCACAGTGACCGTACGGCATGATCTGCCTTGCGCGTTTGTATGTTATGATATGTAATAAGAGGTGCAACATGAAAAACAAAGAAAATAGAACATCCTTGAAACGGATCGTGCTGATCAGCTTGTGTGTAGTGCTGTCTCTGATCCTGGTCGTACTGATATTTGCGGCGGTTTTTATGGACCGTATTCTTGGCGCAATCAATCGCGTGCCCAATGATCAGACATTGTCCTCCTCGGCACTGGAAGAACTGCTCAGACCGGAGCAGACACGGGGCGACGATTATACTGGACCGATGTTCAATGAGGATGAGATCACCATGCCTACCGGGCAGGTAGATGTTGTAGATAATGAGAATGTCATCAATATTCTGCTTCTGGGACAGGACCGCCGTGGTGGTACGATCAACAGTCTTACAGATGTGATGATGCTGTGCTCCATCAATAAGGAGACCAAAACATTGACAATGACCTCCTTCCTGCGGGATCTGTACTTAAAGATCCCCGGTTATTACAGAAGTGATAAGCTGAATGTGGCGTATCCTGTGGGTGGATTTAAGATGATCGATGATGCCCTGGAAGTCAATTTTGGTGTCAAGGTCGACGGAAATGTCGAGGTGGATTTCTCCCAGTTTGCCAAAATCATTGACTTGCTTGGGGGCGTTGATATCGAACTGACAGAGGCGGAGGCTGTATATCTGAACAACAGCGGTTTTTATACCCACGCCGGAATGAACCACCTGAACGGCGATGAGGCGCTTACCTATGCCAGAATTCGTGCTATTGATTCCGATTTTAACCGTACGAACCGTCAGAGAAAAGTAATTACAGCCATTTTGAATCAATTCAGAAATGCAAGCCTTGGACAGATTACGGATATACTCATGGGTGTTCTGGGGATGATCACTACCGATATGACGGATGCTGAAATTATGAGCTATGCGATAGAATTTGCTCCGCTTCTGAAGGACCTGGAAATTAAGTCACAGCACATTCCTGCTGACGGAACCTACTACTTCGGTGATGTGAAGGATCAGAACATCGTGGACTGTATATTCATCAAAGATTTTGAAACAAACCTAAAGCTCATTACGGATATCTATAAGGACTGATCGTCTGAGAGAAGGGAAAATGAAATGCCGGCAGAACATGCGGTTTTTGTGTGTTCTGCTGGCTTTGGGACAGGCAAAAGCTGTGGGCAGATGCCGTTTTGAAGTAAAAACCCCGGTTTTGCACTGTTGCCGTACATGCAAAACCGGGGTTCTAATTGGTAAATATTGCCGCAAAAGATTTCATTGAAAGTTAACAGTTTTATAACATAGAGGAAAAAGTGAATAAAAAAGAGCTGTAAAATCCTTCCTTTTTTTGCTAATACAGAAATTGACAAAATGTGACACTACTCGTATAATGAGTCCATGTTTTGGAGGTGTGGGCATGGAATTGACGAGAAGTGAAATGGAAATCATGGATGTCCTGTGGGAGGCGGGAGAGCCGCTGTCCCGTTCTGATCTGCTGGCGCGTTCTGCTGAAAAGTCCTGGAAGGACAGCTCTGTGCATATTCTGTTAAATGGCATGCTGCAGAAGAATGTGATCCGGGAAGCGGGCTTTGTGAAACGGAGCAAGACCTATGGCCGCACATTTGCGCCGACTATGACCCGGGAAGAGTATTTTGCTGTGGCGGTTTTCTCTTACCGGCATAAGCCTCAGATCGTGGGGTTGATTACCGCGCTGCTTCAGCGGGAAGATATTACCCAGGATGAATTGGCGCAAATTAGGGCGCTGGTCAATGGAAAATAAATATTACGAGGACAGCTCTTCTGCCCTCGTTTTTTATTTTGTCTGTAACCTTCCGGGTACTGTTTGCGAGTATTTAAGTACAATACAAAAACAGGAGGTACAGGAAATGAGAGGAAAACAATTATGTGCGGTTCTACTGACATTGGTTTTGGCTTTGACTGCTCTGGCAGGCTGCAGTGCAAAAGCTGAGCTTAACGGGAATTCCACGGCAGATGGCTACTATGGTGCACTGACCGACACTGTAAACGACTCCGCTTCAAGCACCCCACAGGAGAACGGCAAGACTTCTGCTTCTGCCGTCAACACAAATCAAAAGCTGGTTCGCACCATGTACATCGATGCAGAAACCAACGACATGGATGCCCTGCTGGGAGAGCTGGACAACAGGATTCGTAACCTGGGGGGCTATGTAGAGAATAAATCCATACGCAATGGCAGCAGTTCATCCACACGCCGGTACCGCTATGCGGATATGACGATCCGGATTCCGGCAGACCGTCTGGATGAATTTATGACCCATATCAGTGGGCAGACCAATGTTGTGAGCTACAATGAGAATGCCGACGATATTACATTACGGTATGTGGCCACCCAGAGCAGAGTATCTGCGCTGGAAACTGAGCAGCAGCGGTTGCTGGAGCTGCTGGCGAAAGCCGAGGACATGAGTGATCTTTTGCTCATCGAGGAGCGGCTGACCAATGTCCGTGCGGAGCTGGAGGAGGTTACTTCCCAGATGCGCATATACGATAATATGGTGGATTATGGAACGGTGCAGCTTACCATTACCGAGGTACAGGTGTATACGCCGGTAGAAGAGGATACTGTGTGGCAGAAGATCGGCAGCGGACTGGGCGAAAGCTGGCAGAACCTCTGTGCCGGAGCGGAGGCGGTATTTGTGTTCCTGGTGGTCTCACTGCCTTATTGGATTCCCATCGGTGCGGCCATTGGCATTACAGTGGTGGCTGTAAAGCTGGCTACCCGGAAAACCGGGAAAAAGGAAGGGCCTTCACCGTCATCGGAGCAAGCAGAATAAAAAAAGCAGGCCGTGATTCGGCCTGCTTTCTTAAATTATTCCTGATCCCAGTTATGCCAGACATTCTGCACATCATCGTCATCTTCCATAATGTCGATGAGCTTTTCCATCAGCTTGATGTGTTCCTCGTTATCCAGCTTCTGATAATTCTGGGGAACCATTTCCAACTGAGCGGAAGCAAAGGTGTACTTACCCAGATTGGCAACCACATTGTTGAAATCGTCGGGCAGAGTGTAGATGGTGAAGCAGTCCTCCTCGGCCTCGAAATCATCAGCGCCTGCATCCATGGCATCCATCATGACTTCTTCTTCGTCATAGTCGCCTTCGGAGTTGTCGATGACCAGTACGCCCTTCTTGTCAAAGCTCCAGCTCACACAGCCGGAGGCACCCAGGTTGCCGCCGAACTTACCAAAGTGATGGCGCATGGAACCTGCGGTACGGTTGCGGTTGTCAGTCATAGTCTCGACGATCACTGCGACGCCGCCGGGGCCATAGCCTTCATAGGTGATGGATTCATAGCTGTCGCCGCCGCCGGCACCGGCAGCCTTTTCAAGGCAGCGCTTGATGTTGTCGTTAGGCATGTTGGCAGCCTTGGCCTTGGTGATAACGGTAGCCAGTCGGGAGTTGTTAGCGGGGTCAGTAATACCACCGCCTTCCTTGACAGCTACGATCAGCTCCTTGGCGATCTTGGTAAAGGCAGCGGCACGCTTGGCGTCCTGTGCGCCTTTGGTCTTTTGAATGTTATGCCATTTGGAATGTCCGGACATATCTATTTCTTCCCTTCAAGGTAGTATAAAAATTAGCTTATCTATTTTAGCATCTGCCGCAGCAAAAATCAATAGAATTTCATACAATCAGCATGGGTTTTGGAAATTATTACTTCAATCTCCGGAAATCTCGCCGCAATTTTTTCTGCCACCGCCATGACTACCGGATTCTCAGTGTGGAAATGACCGGCATCGATCAGATTTAGCCCCTGTTCATAAGCGTCCCAGAATTCATTGTATTTCACATCGGAGGTCACAAATGTATCACAGCCCGCGCAGATCGCGTCATAGAGGCCGCCGGCGCAACCACCGCCGCCAACAGCCACCTTGTGAACATTCTTACCGCTATTACAGTAACGAAGTCCGTCGCAATGGAGCGTATTCTTGACAAATTCCAGAAATGCGGACAGCTCCTGATCTTCCACTTCGCCGCAGCGAAGCATCCCGTGGGCATCGTTGGGGACGGTCGTTACCTGTTTCAGACCCAGAGCTGCGGCCAATACATCATTGACACCGCCTTCAGCGCAGTCCAGATTGGTGTGGGCGCAGAAATGGCTGATCCCGTGGCGAACCAGGTTCATCAGGCCCCGGGTAATGGCAGCATCGTCCGTTACCATAGGCCAGGGGCGAAAGATCAGGGGGTGGTGTGTCACAAGCAAGTCGGCTTTGCAATCCACGGCCTCCTGGCAGACATGTTCAAATGGGTCCAGGGCTACCAGGATCCTGCGAACAGGGGCTTGTTTGCTCCCGCAGTTCAGCCCAACATTGTCCCAGTCCATTTTCAGGCAGTGGGGCGCCAGAGTCTCCATGAAATCCATAATGTCAGCAACAGTTATCATATTGTTTCCTCCTTCAGCCAGCGCAGTTCCGGCATTTGTGCCAGAGCGGTCAAGTCTTTCAGGGCCAGCTTCTTTTCCGGGTCATCCCGGTGGGTAGTGGCAATACGCAGGCCCTCTACGACCCAGCGGTAATATTCGGCGGTATAAGCGGACGGATTTTCCAACAGGGCAGGGGGGAAGTACCATTCGCCTGTATCCAGTCGGGGATAGTCCGGCTCATAGTAAACTTCCATAACGGTATACAAGAACCTGCCGTCCCGGAGGACAGTTTCTTCTGTGATGCGCCAGCCGTTACTGGAAAGGTATTTACGAAGCTGCGGCGTTTTGGACTGGCACTGCAGGATCATGCGGTATCTGCTATCGCGCATCCAGGGAGCTGCGGCCAGAATCGAAATCATCGTATCCGCGCCCATTCCGGCGCAGACCATGGTATCAAAATCCCTGGGTACGGATTGCAGACCATCGGAAAGGCAGAATTCCATCTTATCGGTTACGCCATATTTCTCCGCATTGGTTTTGGCAGCGGATAAAGGGCCGGGAACGATATCTGAAGCGATTACGGAACTGGCAATTCCCTGCTGCAGCAGCCAGATACCCAAATATCCATGGTCAGTACCTACATCCACTACCCGGTCGCCGGGGGCTATGAAATTGCAGCAGGCCCTTAGCCTGTCAGAAAGGGGAATTTTCATATACGCCTCCATAAAAAAGCCGCCGGAGGACTCCCGGCGGCATGTAAGGATCAGTTCTTCTTTTCTGCCTGATCGGCTTCGTAGGCTTCCAGGAAATGGTTCAGCTGGGCCAGGAAAGCATCGCTGTCGATGCCGTGGACCATGCAAGCTTCCTCAACGGTCTCGCCACGGGAGGAAGGGCAGCCCAGGCAGTGCATGCCGATGGCAAAGAACAGGGGAGCAGCCTGGGGAGCAATATCCAGAACATCACCAATAATGGTTTCTTTTTCAATCTTAACAGCCATAATATGACCTCCTATCTCAATCTCCGTGTATTATAACCGCTCACTGACAAAAAAACAAGAGGGAAGATGAGAAAAACTGTTTGACAAGCCGCCCTGGCCGAATTACTCTATACACAGACTGGTAAAATTTTACGCATGGCGGTAGAGAAATGAAGCTGAAAGAAAAGCTAAAGAAAATTCTGCAATTCATTGCAAATCCCCGGCTGCTTTTGTGTGTACTGATCGCGTGGATCTTCACCAACGGCTGGTCATACATTCTGTTTGGTATCGGAACTTATTTCGAGATCCCTTGGATGGCTGCAGTGGGCGGTGCGTATCTGGCCTTTTTATGGCTTCCCATCTCACCGGAAAAGCTGCTGACCATCACGATTGCCATTGGATTGCTGCGGTGGCTGTTCCCCAACGATCAGAAAACCTTGGCAGTATTAAAGGATCTGTATGCCAAAGCTAAAGCCGCTGTGCAGGCCCGTAAAGCAAAGAAGGCTGAAAAGCAAGTGAGAGACTGAATTTGGATGTGCATTGCTATTTCCGTAAAAGGGACTCGTTTGCATTTCTGCCCTTAGAGCAGAAATAATTGCAGCCACCGGCATATTGCGATTTGATCTTTCGAGTCCCATCCGGAACCAATAAAAAAAGAGAGGGCATTGCCCTCTCTTTTTTATTGGTACGGCAAAAGGGACTCGAACCCCCGACCTACTGATTCGTAGTCACCAGGTCGGTGGAAAGTAGCGTTTTATTCCGTTGAATAAGTTTGATTTTTGTACATTTTTATAGAAGTAATCGCAACATTTCGTGATGCTGCGTTTTAGGCCATTTTAAGGGGTGTGGCCCAAAATTGGCCCAAAATTTTCAAACCTTGTTTTGATCCTCGGGGGAGACTGTTTTCAGATTTAACAGTTCTTCCGGATGCATCTTGATCCAGTTCCGTACTACTATTTCCCAAAGAGTATCGATCTGCTCTTGCGTGTAGTTTGGTTTGCTAATAATCTCGCCTGTCTTTCGGGATATAACGATCGGCATTTTATCACCTCCTTACCCATGTATGAGTATATCGCGAAATTTAGAAATCCGCCACGCCTCCGATCTGGAAGTGCGGCGGAAAGTTTAAGTAATCATGATGGTAGCACCAACCGCACGGCCTATGATCCGTGCTTCATTGTCCCGGTGGTAGAAAATTCGTGACCGATACATGGGGTTTTCAGGCTTGAGCACAAAGCCGTCGTTCATGTTCCAGATGCGGCCTAAATGGGCGCAGTCACCCACAAGGACAGCAGCGATCTCGCCGGACTCTACGGTGTCCTGCTGACGGATATACACGACATCTCCCACAAAAAGGCGGGCGTTTATCATGCTGTCATCCGGGACGACAACGCAGAAATCGGCGTTGGTGAAATCCGGGGCTTTACACTCCATCCGCTGCACCGCCCTTCTGGTAACCGTCTATGTAGTAGAGCCGGGCCAGATCTGCAATAGTCTCGGCCATCTCATCATCATTCTCAAAAATCTTTTTTGCCCATGCCTGAAACACACCATCAGATAGCATCGGACGACCCTGGGCAGCATCCTTGGAACCATCATCCTCAAATCGCTTGCAAACGATATCCATTTGCTCTGCGAAGCGAACAACTGCCGGAGATGCCTTCCTGCCGGTCTTGGCTTCGTATTTAGGAATATAGCTTGTCATTTTCATGCTGTACCTCCTTCGCGCCCTCTGTGTAGCAGTTTGACAGAACACGAACAACCGCCTGTGCGATTAACGGATCTGTGCCGGCAAATCTTCCTTCAAGTTTTCCGCAAATTTCGTCTGAGGAAAGAATTTTACCTGTATGCGCATCATCTCTTCCCATCTTACGAAATTTCGCTGTAGCTTCGGTAAGACACTGAATAAAGTCAATCCCTGCAGCGCTAGGTTCAGGGGTGAATAAATCACGTGTAACTGTAAAGCCGGATTTCTGTATCGCAATATTCATACTTGATTTTCTCCTATTCCTTGGTTAAGATAGATGTGGAAATGTTGGTCGGCAAACCATTTTCCACCTTGTCGCTCTGGATGTTCGCTGCATCCGGGGCGGCTTTTTCTTTCTCTTGACAGTCGCAGCGTTCGCCAGGATCAAGAGACGCTCCGCATGTCGGGCATGGTCTGTAGTACACCGTCTACACCCCCTTCCTCATCACCACTTACGGTCGCCTCTGCCTCATTCCAGAGCTGGCAGAGGTCAAGATCTACTACCCTCTTGGGCTTGAGCGGCTCAATGGCAAATACCTTGTAGCCCTCTTTCTCATACAGGCTCTTGATGTGATCCGCCACATTACGGCCCACAAGGCCCATAGCGTCCAGCCATTGACGATCTGTCACATGGATCTGCTCTTGGGGAGTGCGGGGCTTCGGTTCCCTAAGATCCACAAACTGAACCCTGTAGCCGGTAAGTACAAGCTGCTTTTTGCATTTCATTGGTTAATTACCTCCAGTATTCTATTGATTTGGAAGGGATCATGTTTTATTATAACACGTCCCTCTTTGCTGTTATTGTAGTGCATTGGTACTAATATATCAATACGGAATAATAAACAAATATACTGGTACTAATATGTGCAATATCTACATTTGTACCAATATATATTGACAGTCTTAAACTGCTGTGGTACTATTGTGGTACTAATATATTTACTAGGAGATGATGGAATGGCATTATCTGATGCGCAACGCAAAGCAAATGACAAATACATTAAGGAACATTACAAACAGGTTAAATTATCTATGCCAAATGAGGAAGCAGATGCTTTGGAGACCCACTGCAAATCACACGGGTATACAAAAGCAGGATTCATCCGCCAAGCAATACAGGAAAAGATGGCTCGTGATGGGGAGGCAACAGAATGAAGAATTACGCGGATAAATTCCACATGACCCCGGAACAGAGTGTGTTTCTAGCAAAAAAGAAATACGATGAAAATGTTTATTGCGGCATGCGAATGGAGAACCGGGCCGTTACCTTCCCTCAGACAAAGACGATCCTGCAGGGCGTGAATGTCCCCAATGTGCAATTGTCCGATATTCAGGCAATTTTGAATATGCGTGATGCATGGCAATTCTTGCTCAATACAATGGATCAGCCGGTTACTCTGGACTACCTGTGCAAGATCAACGAGTATATTGCCCGGAATGAGGCACTGGAATGGGGCAAGTTACGCACTGGCTCTGTAATGATCTCTGGCACGGACTATTTGCCGCCTGTGCCGTCCACAGAGACCGTCAGCGCAGAGCTGGCCGAAATACTGACCGCTGACACTACCGCCACCGCAAAGGCTCTGGAGGCATTTGTGTGGGGTGCTAGAGGTCAATTCTTCTGGGACGGCAACAAGCGCACCAGTATGACCCTTGCAAACAAGATCCTGATTGCAGCTGGTGCCGGTTTCCTCACGATCACTGACCGCCACATGGAGCAGTTTAATACTCTGTTGGTAGAATACTACAACACCGGCGACAGTGAAGCACTGAAGGATTTTCTTTACGAGAACACGATCCAGGGAATCGGGTGAGACAATAATGCAGTTATCAGAGTCCATCGGCGTGCTTGACGTGATTGAATTGCGGGACGGCCGTTACGGTACTGTTCTGGAGATCTACGATGCGGGAAGCGCTTTCATTGTGGAGATCACAGACACGCAGGGAAGAACACAGGAACTGCCCATTGTGCATCTGCCGGACATCGTTCGTGTCATTTGGAAATCGAACAAAGCAGAGCAATAAAACACCGGGAGCTACCCACCGCGGCGGCTCCCGGAAATTTTAACTTTTGAAAGGATATAAAATACATGACAGATCAAGAATTACTAGCACTACCAAAGGTCCGCGTGGAGGATGCTGCAAAATACTTGCAGAACGGTACCACGGCACAGGAGATCCGAGTGAAGGCTCAATATGGGAAGTGCCCATTCTGCAAGGCAGAACAGCCTACCGGACGCAGGTACGTATATCGTATCAATGTTGGGTTGCTTTTGCGGTATAAGGCAGGTGAGCTGGGTTTGTAAAGAAATTCTAGGGATTACTAACTTTGGCTTTTCTTGGTAATTTTATACTAATGAGGTGTATCAAAATGCAAAAACCTGTAATGACCCTTGCAGAAGTTGTCAAAGATCTCCAAAGCATTGGTGTGAGAGCCAATGCAAAAGTTATATCTGATGGCATTGCATCAGGACGCTATCCATTCGGAACAATACTCAATATTGGAGAATCAGGTAGACGCCACATTCAAATATTCCGAACTGATTACGAACGCTGGAAAACAAAGGTCCTGCTTGGAACTGACCATTCATCCGAGATCCCCACTCCTGTCAATCGGGAAAACTTGGAGCTGATTTCCACTCACACATATACCCAAGAAGATAAGGAAATTCTGTGGGAAGTCATAATCCGCAGTTGGGCCAAAAAAGATTGATTTTCATTTCGAGAAGGAAACCGGGGACAACCATCTGTGGCGGTTCCCGGTTATTTTCGTCTCAAATTTTCACCGCTTATATTACTATCTACAGTCTGTCACTATTCCAAACATCCATACAGAGCAATGGTGAATTTGCGGAGAGCAACATTTTTACCGAAGTAGTGAAACATACCAATGCTGAGGGACAGTATCCCTTTTGTAAAATCTCCTGGAAAAGCATTAGAAACTCCAACTTGTTCCCCCAAAATTGGGAGGTACAAAATATTGCAAAAATTTACAATTTGTAGTTGAAATTCAAAATATAGGTATTGTATAATATTGTTGCAGAATAAGTACCAATGTACTTATATATTCCGACTGCCTTCTGAAAATAAAAACATTACACTATGAGTGTAAATGTTTTTCGAGGCAAGGAGGAGATCTGTGCATGTTCTGGCGTGGGAAAGAAAGAGGTGATATACAGATGTGCAAGAAAATCCGAGAGGTTAATTCGTTGACACCTGAACGGGTGTTGGAGAAACATTGGGACGGAAAAATACCTGTCAATATTAAGCAAATCTTATCCAGTGTCGATGTCCGCTTTCGGGAATACGATATTGCCAATTTAGAAGAGATCTTAGGCCTTGACAAGAACGACGCAGTTTTGGGTGTGGCTTTTTCTGACGGGGACAATTTAGGTATTTTATTCTCAAGTCGTATCGATAAAGATGCCACCAATTATGTACTTGCTCATGAGTTTGCACACTGCTGTCTCCACATGAGGCCCTCTGAAAAGTTCCATATCGAGATGAAGCGGTCAAGGGATCTATACTCTTGGTTGCGACAGGATACAATTTTAGGGCGCTGTAATGTTTCATTTAAGGAAATCCAAGCTGATCGGTTTGCGGCTGATTTGCTTATTCCTACGAAAGCCATGCTCGATTTGTTTGTCAATGGATCTGACCCAAGTATTGATGGAATCGCAAAACATTTCCATGTTTCAAAAGAAATTGTTCGCTTAAAAATAATGAACTTAAGAAAATCCAGATTTAAAGTAGGTGTTGCTAAATGACTGCACCCGATTTGCGTACGCAGATTTTAGACTATATAGGTCAAGATGAGATTCGGAATCTCTTTTCCAGTACTCATTCGCACGGAGTTAAATCGCAGGGGGGAACAGCGAGGTATCATCGTAACGATTCTTTGCTTAGTGCTATTTGTAGCGGAACGATGTTTGGCTTGATTAACATTTTCTCTTCCTTCGATGATCGTTATGCCGTTGATATAATTAAGAGAGCGACGCATTCCGGTCGAATTCCTCTAAAAATGCGTATCACAGAAGTCGCGACCCTACTTCTGGTAATTATTCCTCTTGTTATTATGTTTTTCGACTTGCTATGTGCTTGGACTAATTTAAGCGCAATTTTTTATTTATACGCAAGTGCTTGTGGGTTATCCCTATATATAACAGCAAGAGTAGCAAAGAAAGAATGGATGGTACATAGTTGGGATGAAGAAAGATAAAACTGGAAAGCAGCACTTGATAGGTAGCTTCATTGAACAATTGCAGCCTGGCACCATACCAAACTCAAGTAAAGTGAATTTAGCATGTGATGCAGGTTTGCTGATAGCTTTGGCAATTGTCGTTGCCGAACCAGTTCTATTCTATATCGAGAGTATATTTATTTTAATTCTTAATGCAATTATAGTTGTATGTTCTGATCGTGATTTAGTTTCCATGAGAGAGATAGAGGCAAATGATACTGCAATAGCATGTGTCATTGCATTAATTGTGGCTTCCTTGCTTTGTCCTCTTGTAGTATTCCTTTTCGAAGGATTTAAAAGTGCCAAGAAAAACAAATGAGAAACTAAGCATATCGCCAGTTAATCAAGTCAAGCTGTTGGTATTAAACTTCAGCAACCAACAACCGGGATCCGCCTACAATGGGTAGCTCTCGGTTATTTTCCTTTGTGGTGGCTGGAAATGGGCCGCACCAAACTGTGTAAATCCGAACCACCATTATCAAGAACCAGCCTTGGTTCGTCGACAAGGATGTGGCTCAGATACTGGGATACAGAGAGACAGCATAAGCCGTGCGAGAGCATGTAGACTGCGAGGATATAGGGGCGTCGTGAAACGCGACACCCCCACCGTCAGCGGCGAACAGGAAATGTCCTTCTTTCCCGAATCCGTCCTGTGCTCCCTAGTCCTATCCAGTAACCTATACGACAAAAACCCCCTCTCTGGAACATCCAGAGAGGGGGGATCTCGTTTACTGTAGTCTTGTCCACGGTTGCGGTGACGGAATCTTCCTGAGCCTACACCAGCTCGTGCGGCAGGTAGAAGGCATTCGGTAATCCTGCAGGTTGCTGCACGGGTTAGATAATTCACGCATAGGAAGCTACTCCCGGGTCAACACTCGACGATCTCAAGTGTGAGGTTCTTATACAATCCGCTTCGTTTGCTCTGATAGGCTACGCTCACCGGCTTGCAGTAGGCGCGTACACTTTCCCGTTGATCAAATTCATTCAAGAAGGAGAAAAGAAAATCCTGTTTTTCCTTAAACAGTGAACGCAAATAAACGAACTCTTCCTTTGTAAGAATTGCGTACTTAAATCTCCATGTTCTCCTGTTAAATCTTTTGATTATACGATGATAGCATCCGGACATATCGTAGCCGCCAATATCTTCATCATCATATGTGATCTCGACGTCAATATCGGGCGCCAACATTGGAGAATTATCAATCAGATAGAAGTAATCGTAATCTCTTTTCATCACTACATGTTACCTCCAGCCATAATCGCACGCACGCTGCGTGCCCTATTGACAGCATTATAGAGATCATCGTCTGTAAGATGTATTCCAAGGACTGCTTCCAAAATCTCCTTAAGCACAGAAATCGAGGTTTCCAGCATTGCACTATTGCTCTCCTCAAGATCTTCCAAAACACCACATATCCTATCCAGAACATCGGCGGAAGTTTTGGCTCCGGATGCACTGCCAACAGCAACCGGAGACACCGTCATACCGGAAAGCGTACTGCTGAGGTTCATATCCGTTTGCAAGGAATCTGTGGTAAGCACAGACATATCGTGCAAGGCTTCAGTAAGGGGCTTGGTGTTTGCCTCAATACCGACGGCGACACCGGAGGGAATCCACTTACCAACCTGATCACGCATCACCTTGGAAGGGGAAGCAATTCCAAAGAAGTTCTTGATTGCACTGAGCGCAGAGCTTGCGACATTCTGTGCAGCTGACCACAGTGCGCTTCCCATTGCACCAATGCCGTTGATCAAGCCGTTGATAATATCTTTACCAACTTGCAACCAGTCGGTGTTTTTGATGGTTTCCCACAATTTCCCCGCCACTTCACCGGCTGCAGCTATGATATCAGGGTAAGCATTGCCGATACCTTCGATAAGGCTTACAATGAGATCAAAACCGGCATCAAGGATGTTCGGTAATTCTGCCACTAAACCGGACAGCAATTCTGCTACAGCGTCACCTGCAGAAACTAGAATTTTCGGGAAGGTCTGCCGGATGCCATCGACGATATTTAACAGGATATCTTTACCAGTACTCAAGATGTTCGGCAGGTTGGATACAATCATTTTGATGAAAGATACGCACAGATCCAGCGCCGAATCTATCAAACTGGGCAATGCAGCGAAAATTCCGTCAATAAGCTGATTTACCATAATTCCGCCGTTTTCCAGCAAATCGGGCAAACTGTTCCCTATGGCATCAATCACAGACTGGACGATATTCCCGTCCGTGCCAAGTATTTCACCCGCGGCCAGATCCAAACTCTCTCTAAGACCGTTTATTGTATTTTGAGCGAGTTCTCCCCAGTCAGTGTCCATAATGGTCTTTCCCAGAGAAGCTACGATCTTCAGTGCAGATTCTGCCAAGTATGGCAGTGCCGTGACAATAGCACCCCCGATACCGGTCACAAGGTCAAGGCCCATTTGTACGATGGAATCTGTGTTATCCGCAATCAGATTAAGGCCCCGTATCGCCATTGAAAAAGCGCTGCTTAGCACTTCCGGGAGAGACGATAAGATATTGCCAACCATCGGCAACAGGTTGTCCTTTACGAAAACAAAGACTGTTTCACCCAGAGCGGTAAGGGAGGGACCAATATCCCGGCCGGTGGACAGATTTGCCAACAGATCACTGAAGGAGGCTTTCATAGATGCCAAAGAACCTGAGAAGGTAGTTGCTGCCTCATTTGCAGTGGCTCCAGTGATACCCATTTCATTTTGGATCACATGGATCGCGGAGTAAACATCCGACAGGTTGTCGATGTTATACTCGATGCCGGTCAGCGTCTGGGCGTCAGCCAACAACCGTTCCATTTCGGTTTTGGTGCCACCGTAACCCAGTTTCAGGTTGTCCAGCATTGTATAGTTCTGCTTTGCAAAACCCTGATACGCGTACTGGATGGATTCCATACTGGTACCCATCTTGTTGGCATTGTCTGCCATATCCTGCAAGGCCACATCTGCAGCAGAGGCGGCTGCCGCAGTATCACCGCCCAAGCTTTGGAGCAGGCTTGCGGAGAAACCGGTTACCGTCTCCATGTACTCGTTGGCAGACATACCAGCAGTTTTGTAGGCTTTTTCTGCATTGGCAATAACAGTAGACGCACTGTCCTTAAACAGTGTCTCAATGCCGCCAAGGCTCTGCTGGAGGTCTGCGCCGGCCTGCAGGGAATCGGAAAGGATTTTACCAATGCCGGCAGCCGCAATCAGTCCCTTGATCTTGCCAACAAGGTTAGAACCAAAAACACCGCCGGCGGACTGACCGGCGGAGGGCATTTCACTGTTGAAGACATTGGAGAGTTTCCCCTTAATGCCCTCAGCGGAGGGTATGACCTGTACATATGCTTTTGCTACACTACCTGCCATGTGCCACCCCCGTTATCTGCGTCCATGCGGTTTCATATTCTTCGGCAGTCTCAAAGGTTTCTACCGGGTTATCGTTCTGATCCGTTCCGAGGATCGAATCGAGCAGAGACGGAGGTCGATTGGTACCGTGTTTTCCGTCTTCAGAATTTATCCACAATAACAGTGACAGTCGGTCTACTGCCGCTGCCATAAGCAAATCGCTCCGTGGCAATTTCGCACCAATCAGGTGCATTTTTATCCGGGAATCATCCCTCAAACCGACAGCGAGCGTTGCCAGTGTGGATGCCGGCAACGCTCTGTAATCGTATATCCCGTATGTTTCCGCAAGGTCGCAGATCAAAGCGTCCTTGTCAGCGGAAAGCATGCCGGCGAGGGCGGTCAGTTTTTTAACTGATTGGAACCGCTGAAGATCTCTGCAACAGCGTCGCTGACGGCAACAATGGGAACATTGCCGTTTTTGGGATCGCGGAGATGGTCGTACAGTTTCTTCCGCTGTTCGGGACCCAAGAGCATTTTGAGCACCTTAGAAAGAACCATGGGGTTCTGATCTACTTCCGCAATTGCGTCCAAAAGTTCCATGTTATCGAGTGCGTGATCCTCAATCTTGTACTCAAAACCGGATTTCAGTTTACCTTCGATCATTGGTTACCCTCTCTTCCTTAGGTGGTGGAGCTGGTGGGTTCCACGATGTATTCGTGGTGATATACGCCCTCATAGTCAGGTTCTGCAGTGATGGTAATTCCATAACCTACCGCCTGATTGCCCTTATACACGATCTCATCGATGGCAGTAATCATGCCAGTTGGGATGACAATGCGCTTAGCGACGCCGCCCTTCATGATCATGTCAATGACCCAGGCACTGGGTTCAAGTTCGTCAGACTTCACATCGATTTTGATTCCGGTGCTCAAATCTCCTTCGACGTTTTTATCTCCATAGACCGTCTTCAGCACCTCAAGGTTCAGCGCCTCGATCATAACAAATTTGAAGGTATCGGGACGCTCTGTCTGATAGTGCAGTACCTCATCTCCGCCCCACGCTCTGGTGCTCTCAAAAGAGGGACTATTGTTGTTCGTAACGCCGTCTTCAGAAATATAGCCCAGTGCTTTGTACTCAGCTCCCAGCGCCTCAACAGCGCTTACCGGGAGCTTTGCGTCGTTAATATTTGCGCGGAAAGCTGCGCCGCCTTTCTTAGGCTTACTTGCAGTTACTCTCTTCGCGCTAACTGTAACAGATGCCATACAGTTGACTCCTTTCAGTAGTGATTTATTTCGTATACCGCCTGATAGCGGTACCGTTTGTTACCCGTGTCGATCACCGGGTAATCTGTGGACAGCTGGACACTGCTGATTTCGTCCAGCGTGTCCAAATCGTCCAAAATGGACTTGACTTGCTCGTTGAGCTTTGACGCCTCCAGGAGTGATTCTGCATAGGAATCAGCAATCAGCAAAGCGCCCTCCACAAGATTCTCACGGCCTTCTCCGGACCGTTTAAGAACGACGAACCGAGTGGGAGGATTGACAGGAATCTCCATACGCACAGGCACTTGAAGGGCAGAAGCCATATAATCAAGGATTATTATCTCGATCATCGCTTACCCTCCTTACGCCTTTTGCATTAACACGGGTGCGGCCTACATAAACATCGGACACATATTTGACCCCTGTCGCTTGTGTCATTTTCTGTGCCTGTGCTTCACATACTGCCGCGAGCTCCGAAGACTTTAGCAGATCCTGGATACCGGCACTGTTCAGTTCAATCCGGACATTACCCATATCGTTCCACCCGGACCTTTCTATTCCAATCAAGCGGGACCATTTCCTCGATGTACTCCTTGGGAAAACCAAAGGTTCTCCAGGACTTCCCAAAGAAGTCCACCCGGGAATCCTCCCAGTTGTGGGTATCGCCCTTTGGAATACACAACTCGTATTTCGTCCGTTTGCCCCACAGCTGCAGATCGGAAACAATGTCCGAATCAGCAGCCGGGCACACGAGGACATTCTCAACGGTAACCGGGACTTCCTCATAGACGGGATTCTTCATAGCATCCTCACCATTCTGTACTCTTTCATACAGAACAACCGAAATGCCTTTGATCAGACTACCCATAGAAGTTTATCCCCCCTACCTGCTGCCGCCGAAGGCCCAAGCGGGCAAGCTCTGTCTTCTTGATGAAGATACCGCCGCCCGGTACCAGGAAACTGCCGGAGACACTGTAGCCTCCGGCAGCCTGTGAAAACTGCGTCATTGGTTCCTGATCGGTGGAGGTCATCAGAGTCCGGGCAACAACATCGACAACCACAGATTTTGCAACGGTCGCTAAGGTGGGATCTTCCTCAATCATTTTATCGAGGTCCTTGCCGACCTTCTTTGCTTCTGTGCGAAGTGAATCGCTTACAACGGAAAGCAGGTACTCCGGGCGAGTACTATGATCTTCAGGCGGCCGCCACAGACTACACAGATCGTCGTAAGTGGCAAAGGCGTTATTGGGAGAAATCATTCCACCTGACCTCCATGCTTATTATTTTCAGGCGTTCTGAATAACGCGGGCAAATGCCTTTTCATCCAGAATTGCCCAGCCGATATATGCCTCGGCACGGATGTACACCTGGTTGTGGCCCTTCAGGTCCTTGCCGGTGTTGTCGGGGTCACCGTAGGGAATGACCTCCATGGAGACCTGCTTTGCATAGCCCCACTTGAAGCAGTTGGCAAAGTCACCAACGATTGCCATATCCTTGGAATCACCGAAAGAAACGGTGCTGTTGACGCTGGCAGGCACACCGTTGACTGCTTTGGGCTGACCGCCCCATGCCAGTTCGGGGTACTTCTTGCCACCGTTGGGGCCTTCCAGAGTGGCCAGAGCGCTGGCAAAGGTCTTTGCCATAGCAATGCCGGTCACATCGTAATCGCCGATCTTAGCGATAGCATCCTCGACATTGCCATCGCAGGCAGCGGCATCGTAAGGCACAGTGTTGGTGCCCTTGTCGAAAGAGTACTTAATCAGATCGGAAGCCTCACCGGTGCGGGGGTTGACGCCATGCATAGCCATGATATCCAAGCCCCGGGCAGCTTTCTTAGCGAAGCCTTCATTAAAGGCCTTCAGGATCTCCAGCTTCTTTTCCTCAGAAGCATACAGGAACTCATCAGAGACACGTGCGCCGTACTCGATCTTAACAGGGATCACCTTTGCAGGTGCCGTATTGATTCCGCCGTGACCCTTCGCTTCATTCTCACCGACCAGCGCAACCTCCTTGTCCATGTTGAACACGAAGAGATCGTTGCCAGAAAAAGAAACGGGGATCTGCTCACACAACGCAGCCAGAGAGGACTTTCCCCGAACCGCGTTAAAGACCTGACTTACACATTCTGCGGGGAACATGGTCCCCATGCTTGCTACATTACCCATATTTTTTCCTCCTAAAATTACAGATTCATATCCTGCAGCATCTTTCTAAGAGCCGCATCATTTTCATTGCCGACAGGGTTGCTGTTATCGAACAGAGGCGCTGCGCCTTTGGTTGCCCTAAAGATCTGTGCCATAGAGTCTGCATCCTTCGCGATGTCCTCTTCCGTCTCACCGGTGAGCCGCAGAGCCATTTCCGCAGGGATGCCCTTCTCCTGTGCAATCCGCATTTTTACCGAGTTGGTCTCGTAGGTCTTGATCTTGGCATTGGCGTCGTTCAACTGCTGTACAGCGGTATCCCGCTCGGTAGTCAGCGTGCCGACCTGGGTCTTGAGGGATTCATAGTCGGCAAACTTATTCCGCTCTCTTGCAAGGCGGTCGCTGATTGCTGTGTCGAATTCCTCTTGTGTTGTGATAGGTTTAAATTCGCTCATAATTAACTCCCCACTTTTCCCTGTGGTATCGGGATTTTATTTACTACCGGATTACCGGTTAGTATCCTACTTGCTGCTTTTTGGTTACCTTTTTGGTGCTGCATCTCCAGTATGCCAGGATCATACTGTCCATAAGGGATATGTCTGCTCCCTCAAGAATGGATTTGAAGCCGTAGCCGCCATTGGATCCGATTGCCCGTTTTTCACAGTTGCTTACCACCTGAACAAGAGAAGGCTGCCCCATATGGCAGATATCCTTCTGATAGATAGCCTGTGTAAATGCGGCATTGGCCATTATGACCTCCCTAACGGTCGGCAACATAGGCGCCTTGATCTTTCGCTCCTTCATTGCCTTGGCAAGAAGGTCCTGTCCATTGGCACCATCTACGACCACGCTTTCCACGTCAGCCTGCTCCAGAAAGTCCAAAATCCAACCGACGCCACTACGCATAGGGTGACAATCGATTGCCTCAACAAAAATTCGGCCATCGCCAGTTTTGACAGCAATGGACATTGCCGTGCTGTCTCCGTCGTGACCGAATTTAATACCCACGAACAGCTTACCTACCAGCTTGGGAAGTTCCTTGCATTGCAGATCTTCCCACTCTCGTTTACTGATCGCGGATTTTTGGTTGTATTTCAGCCAAAGACCCAAGCGCTGGATATTAAAATCTATCTCATCGGAGCCGATCTCATCCGCAATGGATCTCTCGGTGAGGATCGTGCCCAGTGAGGGGTTGGTTTCGTACCAGGCGTCTTTGTCTTTGGGGTCGGTCATTTTATCAACCGACCATTCCGCCCAATATGTGTTGATGCTCTCACCACGCAGGGCGGTGTTTCGCATCTTCATAAACACGGTGCCGGCAGAAACGACCGTGGGCGGTGTTCCGCAGAAGATGGTCTGCGGATTGGCGCTGTCAGTAACCACATACTTCAGTGCGGTTTCCTGGTTATCGGTGTACTCCTGGGCCTCATCGATAACCAAGAGGTCAAAACCTTCACCCAAACCGCCTTGCGAAGATCTGGTACGGAAATCAATGGTGCCGCCGCCTTCCCGGAGGATCACGATTCTTTCCAAACCCATCTGTTTGGTATAGGTGAAATGTTTGTCATACTGGACGTCTTTTTTTACACGAGTAACTTCTTCATAACCAGCACCTACCAATCGTTGCACCAGTCTGCGGGATGCCGCAGTACTGGTAGTTGTTCTGTGGGCAGTGTGGAGGATCTTTTCTCCTTCCTCCAAACCCCACATTTCACGGATCACGACAACCTCATTCTTGCCGTTTCGTCTGGGGATTTCCTCTCCAACCTTGGTATGTACCCACAAGGAATCCTCATTGATGGCCATAATGTCGTAGATCAGTAATTCCTGCCATTCCTGTGCGGTCCGGCCGGAGCTGTTGTAAAGATCGATGGCTTCCTGGCCACGGGTAACGGTGTAAGGCAGGACTATTGATTTCGTTGGGGTCTGCCGGCCTTTACGTGGCTCTTCCATTGCGACCTCCTTCAAGACGCAAAAAAGCACGGTGCAAAATCACACCGTGCTTTTCAAATTATTCTGTTTTACTGCTCGATTTCCCGGCAGATTGCCTGGAACAGTTCGCTCAGCTCTGCACCGTCCAACGGGAACATATCGCCATCTTCAAAGCGGCATAGTTTTGCCTCTTCATAGTTGTCGGCATATTCCACAACGACAGCATTATAGGCAGAAATAGCAGAAATGGCGATGATTCTACCGTCTGCCAGCCTGAAGCAGTTTTTATCGGCAATCTGTACCGGCTCATACTTTTCGGCCAGAAGCTTCTCCAGCTCATCAACCGTCAATTTCATTTCCTTCGAGATCATAGCGATGTGTTCCCCCTTTCCCTGTAGAGATTTTGTAATAAGCGCCACCGTGGTGGCTCTTGGCTGCCGGGTGATACTGGAACAGTCCACCATCAGCAAAATTCACCTTGTAGCCGCCGCCCTTTTCAAACGGCACATTCTTGAGAGATCCGTTTTTGAGAGGTTTTATCTCGTATCCCTCTGCCTCCAGTTTGGCCTTAATACCGCCTGGGGTGAGTGATGCAAGCCGCTTAGGGTGTGCAGAAAGTGAACTGATAAAGGCATCCTTCAAACCAAGCTGCTTTCTTGCAACTATTTTAGCATACTCCTCCTCAGTTTTCCACCCTTTTGTATGAACATTTTGAACTTTCCCATTTCCGGGCACATAATCGACCGTGCACCGGCACCGTTCGTGTCTGCGGTAAACATCGAGTGGAACTTTGGGGTAATCGTATTTTCCTCCAAGCCGGGAACACCATTCGCAGCATTTGTGTTCTGCCTGACGGATGATCTGTGGCCGTAGACCGGCCTTTCCTTGGAAATCAATGTTAGCCTTCAAGGTATCATCAACCACAGCCTGTGAGAAGTTTATGATAGGCTCATCCAGCATCCATACAACATCGTCAAAACTGTCCGCATCGGCAATCTTTTCGATAATGCCATCAATGCGATCCTCATTTGCCGGGACCGATTGGGCCTTCAAACCGATTTTGACTTTTTTGTTCAGCTGTTCCTGCACCTGCACAGCAACATTTGAAATTAGCTGATGATCCTCTTCCAGTACTGGGCGAAGGACACGATCCGCAATGTTGAAATACATTTTTCCATCTGGAAGAGCTGCGGAAGTAATATGCTTTTGCAAGGTCTGCGACAGAATTGTACCTGCTTCATGGGCAAAGGCTTCTGCCTGCACATAAGTGGCTTTGCCGTCAGTCACCAGCTGAAGCAGATCCTTCAGTTTGGTGCTGCTCTGGATCTTTGCCCGGAAATCCTTTTGGATCTGCTCTAGGAGAGCCGGTGCAATATCTTCCATGCCATCCAAACCTTACGCCTCCCCGTCAATACCGGTCAGATCCCGCAAGTTGTTGGAGCCGAAGTATCCGGGGATTGCCTGGTTGATCTTGATTGCGCCATCCCCGATGCCCGACAGCATAGCGGCATCCGGTTCAAACACAGGCTCCCAGGCGGGCTTCGTCAAATAGACCTGCTCCCGCTTATAAATGAAATTGTCACGGACACAGGTAGCCAGATAGCCGGCATTCAGGAAGCCGGATCCGAAAGTCTTCTGAGCCTTCCGGGCAAGCAGCCGAAGATTCTCGTGACTTGCCTTGATGGCGTCGGCGCTGGAGGGATTATCAGTTACGAAACCGAGATCGTCAGTAGTGAGACCGGTTTCTCCAGCAAAGAGAGAAGCAAATGTACGCAGCTGCTCAATGTAGGGACTCATGCTCTGCTGGGTGAACTGTCCCAGTTTGGGACTGTCACCTTCATCGTCCTTTGTGAACTTCAAGAAGGTGGACATTGTTGCCTTGAACTGCTCAAATTCCGTATCCTGTGCTAAGCCGGTAACATACTTCTGCGGGAAGCTGTAAAACTCCGCACTTACCTCAGATCTGAGCAAGGTTCGCATTGCTCCCTGCATTTGGTTCATGCAGGCGCGGGAAATTCTGGAATGACCGAAAGGCCGCATAGCATCCGGCCGATAAATAACCGGCACAAGCAAAGCGTAAGGCGCTTTATGCGTATCGGTACGGGTCAGTTTGCTGCCCTCGTAGTATTCTGTCCGGCCCGCTACAAAGTAGGCTTCCAAAACCGGCTCCCTGTTGTCATTGCGTTTGAGAACAGCATAACCTTCGGTCAGCATATTGGTAATGGGATCAATAACTCCGGTGGCGTTGCTTCCATCAATGACCTGTAGTCTGGGAAATCCTGTTTCATCTTCGGAAATGTAGATGAAGCTGCAGGAAGATATCAGCGCAGAGAGCATTGCACTGTCCGGGAAGATGTCCATATTGTTCATCCGGAAGATGGTGTTCATATCGAAATCATCATGCTTGAACTCCCGGAAGGATAGCCGGTCAGCCAAGGAATCCACGGCCTTACCGCACCAACCCATTGTCTGTGCCATCCACATGAACTTAGGCGGGATCAGCGTCTGCAGATACTTAATGCCGTTTTTCATTTCGTAGTAATTGTACCGCATCAGGACCCGAGTCCGTTTCATGATCAGCAGTTTTCTTAGATATTCCTTACCCTTATAGTCCACCTATGTACCTCCTGTGGAAAAATCAATGCACATCTCAGCGAGAAATATTCGCAGTACGCCGGGGAAGGTCGGAAGCAAGGGTGAGAGGGGGGGTATACCCCCCCTCGATGCTTCCAGCCAGATCAACCAGCACCGCCACGGTAGGTGATCCAATTTCGAGAGTGCGGAAGAATCCTGTTTGAGATTTCTTCGCGCTGCTGGACTGTGCCTGCCTTAGAAAAAATTTTGTCGGATTTCATACGATTGCAAGTCCAGTGAGCCAGCTGCATATTCTCAATGTCGCTGGGGTGGCCGCCTTTTGCAATGGGGATAATATGATCGATGCATGGAGATAATGGATGCGGGTATCTAAGAGAAAAGTCAACAGGCTTTCCGCATATTCCACAGACAGTTTGTGTCGCATAGATTTTCTTTTTGTTCCGATCAAAAGTCAGACGGTGGGTGCCGTCCTTATCGGGCCTATTTCGCTTTACTGCCGCCACAGTAACCACCTCCCCAGGGGTATAAAAAGATGGTAGCGCGGACGCGCTTAACTCTCCGTAAGCCCATACAGAGCAATGGTGAATTTGCGGAGAGCTTTTTCACGCCGTCGATATACCGTTGACACTTCAATGTGAAGATCTCCCGCCAATCGGTCTGCTGCGCATCGCTCTGACTGAATAAAGAACCTATCTAAGATCACTCGCTCCTCCTGATCCAAGATGCTCAGTGCTTTTTCCACTATGCTAATCCACAGCTTAGCGCACTCGAGATTGCGCTTCAGCTCATCTTTTTTCACAATACAGTTAAGTAGCATGGCCTCACGACCATTTCCGTTGCTGTTTTTTATTGCCGTGCCATCGACCCGCGCGCTTCGGATACTGGTCATGGTTGTTTCGATCTCCGCAATTTCTCTGGGGATAATCTCAAGCGATAGCCGCTTTGCTTCGTACTGTTTTAATTTATCAACTGCTACCATTTTCCAATCCATAATAATCCTCCTATGTGTAATCCTCTAGTCCGTAGCAGAAACCAACTAACCGGATAAAGTCACTATGATATCTGCGTGCCGTGGTCTCGGATATGTAGAGCTGGAGTGCTGCACCATCTACATTGTGAGATCTCTTCCACAGAACCATGTCCACAACCGCCAGCCGCTCTGTGCCGGTGCGCATTCGTTTCGTCTGCTCAATAGCTTGCGTAACCGCATCGTATTCCCTTTGCCTTGCTGGAGGGAGCTGCCGAAGTGCAGTGGTCTCGGTTGTCCGTGATATGCCACCTTTGCCACCCGGCAAGCCTTGTAGGATTACAGCGATCTGCTGGTCATGCAGTGCGTCATATTTATGTTTCAGGTCCGGGTATATCCGTACCATGGCTTTTGCATAGGCCCACCAATGATATCTAGGCTTGCTCATTTTTTATCCTCGCGATATACAGCTGGATTATAAAAGGGATGGTGCTGTTGTTTGTGAAAAAGCAAGAGACTGGGAAATTCCCAGCCTCTTACGCAATTCTCTTTGTACCATAATACAATATTGATACAAATAAATCGCCCGGAATTTTTCCGCTAACCTATCGTGCATCCATAGAGCGCACAAATGAACCTCTCCAGAGCCTTGTTTCTTCGCTCATAGGCTGTAGTTTTTTCAATACATAGCTCCTCACATACTGCATCAATAGCATTTTTGCGAGGGTGAATGAATAGCATGTCCAAAACCAACGCCTCATCATCCGTTAGAGATTTCAACGATCTCTCGATAGCTGCAACAGTCTTCTTTGCCTCCTGCAATCGGAGTTTCAATTCATCCCGATAGACAATGGCAGATAACAGTGGATCATTGCTTCCACCGCCAGATCCAACAACTTTTCCGGGGTCGCTGGTGCGAATTCTTGTTATTGCAGTTTCCTGGCGCTCGATCAGATTAGGGAGGCTCTCCAAAGATGCTCGCATTGCTTCATAATTGCGAAGCTCATCTGTAGCAATCGTTTTCCATCTCATTTGCTGTCACCTCCAGGATCATCTCGCACCCCGCCATTGCCACAGATCATGCTCTTTTCCACATTCTCCTTTTAGGGCACAACTTTTGACAGGTCCGTGAGCGCAGGTCAGGCAGTCAGCAACTGCAGACAAGTCTCGAACGGCTGCATTTCGTTCATCCTTCACAGTCTGAATTTCTGTTGTTAGATCTGGCAGAAGGGCGTTAGCTGCATTCAGCCGGTCTGCAGCCAAAAACATAAGCTGAATATAGTTCGGTGTCTCCTCACGGCCGCTTGCCTCACGATAGCGAGACAATCGACCACGTGCAGAATCACGAAGCTTTCTAGAAAGTGTTTTATTGTCCATTTGGTATCGTCAACTCCAATCTTCTGATTTCGTCTCGAAGTGCGGCCACAGGTGAATATCATACCCAAACTGCTGGTACTGATTGACAGATCCCCAATGCTTCTGGTACATGTCATACATCAAGTAATAATAGTGCATTTTCAATGTAGCCAATCCGTAGTCCGACATTCGAATTGCACAGGTTGGGCACTTGTATTCCCTCATAGCTTCCAGCGCTTCATTTTCCACAGCGGTCATTGTCCCGCAATGCCTACATGTGATTGTTGTGTGCCCCAATGATATCTTCCTGTTTTCCATGTTACTCCTTACAGTTTCAGTTTTTCTTCGGCGCTGCATAGCTTTTATATTGCCATTCACCAATTGCCACAAGGAACTATCGTAACCCTGTTCTCTGAGAGGTATGCCAGCTCCCGTGTACCCTTGCTCTGTGATTTGCTATCCATTATACGGTCACTACACCACGTAGCCGGTAATTGCGCTTAGTATCTCGGGCAACCGAAAACACATTGCCCCCTGCCATTTCAATAACCCGACTGCCAGTGGCTTCATCAATCTCTACCAGTTCCTGTGGTGTTTTCTCTGTGGAGATAATAGTGGGTAGATGATTTATGTACCGATGGTTGATAATTTCAAAAGCTAGTCCAATATCTGCCCCGGTCGGATTGCTGGATCCGTCTGCAGCTCTACCGACCTTATACAGATCATCAATGTACAAGATTTGTGCTGTTTTGTAGCCGTTGATAACTTCTCCACGCCGGTCACTGTCTAGTGACATTGCTTTCAATTCAGCTACCTTATCCCGCCACGGCATATAGCGCACTTCATCTCCAGCCAAAAGGCGGTGGCGGCATACAGCAGTGCAAAGGTGGGTTTTTCCGCTACCGCTTTGCCCACAGAATAGTAACCAGCCTTCCAGACTCTCCGCATAGGCCATAGCGCCTTCTTTGATTGCCTTTTGCCACAGTTCCGTTGCGGTATATGCCTCGAAAGTCTTTTCCCGGATAATGTTCTTCAACCCAGATTTTTCCATCTCCCAGATACACCGCCGTATCTTCATACAGTCGCATTCTCTTGTAAAAAAGCTACCATCGTCGCGGGGAATTGCAATAGTACCACGGTTCATACACTTAGGGCAATCATAGCCAGAGAGATTACCCGGAGTATTGTTGATGGTATCAACCTTCATTTTTGCAAGGGCCGCAGAATCAAACGACTGTGCCGATTGTCCAAGAGGAGGTAGATTCAGTTTTTCCATTTGATTGCTCCTTTCCATTCCATGTTCTTATCGCCGCTTTCCAGTCCTTCATAGGGTTCTTGCCTACCTTCCAGCCATTGGAGGTGTAATAGTCCACGAACCTATCCGGATCAACAGCATATCCCTTTTCGGTGCAATATGCCTTAACCTCATCCACTGATGGAGGGGAAAAACGCTGGCGAGTGGGCGGCTTGTCCGCCTCTATATTCTCCTTTTCCTTTTCCTTCTCCTTTTCCTTCTCCTTTTCCTTGGGTTTTTTGGGTTTTTCTAAAAACCGTTCGGTTTCCGGAATAACCGTTGGGTTTTTGGGAGGTCTGCCGCCTTTGGAGCCATTTGCCTTATTCCTTGCACATTTGGCCCGATAGGTTTCAATGTCCCGATCAATCTGCGCTTGTATAGAGGGCCAGATGAATCGTTCGTTACCTTCAAATTGTGAAACCTCTCCAGTAACAGCATAGTTCAGCATTGCCCTAACAAGCCTGCCGCATTCTTCATCCGTGAACGGTGACAAGCTTTCCAGATAGCTTGCATACAGACACACATAGGGGATATCAGCCATTGAACCACCTCGCCCGCTCGCACTCAATCTGATTCTGGAGATCTCGGATATTCTGGAAACCCAAGGCTTCGACCAAGCTCTTCGCTGGGATGGCGTTTTCTTTCCCATAGTGCAGAGAATCGTATACCCTCATATCTACCACCTCACATATCTGCCCGGCGAATACCGGGAGCTGCCGCCACCGTGGCGGGTGTATTGTCTGTGCCATCTTCGCATTGCAGATACCGCACCAAATTGGGATAGAACAGCAACGCCTTTTGCCCAACCTTCCGAGTTGGAATTGCGCCGGTTCTCACCCATTGGCGGAGGGTATACTCCGAAATAGGGAGGCCGTCAGCCTTTGCCCGCTGGACAGCTTCACGAATAGTCAAAACCTTGGGCATTAGATAGCCTCCTGTTTCTCCTGAGCCAGTCGGTCAATGATAGCCAGAATCTTCTCTTTCTCCTCCTGGGGCAGCTCCTTACGAAGCTTCCGGGAGAAATTACCATCGCTGATACCATAAGCCACCGCCACCTGCCACAGACGAACACCCGCACTTTTTGCGGCGGTCCTGATTTCTTTGTTACACATTTTCTTTCCTCCATTCGTAAATTGTTGTTGACAGCAAGTGTTTATTGCACTATACTAATTATAGCAATCAACAACAGCATCGTCAATACTTTATTGCACGGCATACTAAGGTGCAATAATTAACTTACAATTGGAGGATTTTCTATGTCCAGGACCAAAAAGGATGTCGCAGAAATGTACAAATCGCCGTTCCCTATTGCGCTGCGGGCATTGATGAGTGAGAAACCCATCACCACACAAGAAAAGCTTGCAGAGATAACAGGAAAAACCCGTCAAACGGTTTCCCAATATGTGAACGGCATCAGTGAGCCAGGTTATGACACTCTAATTAAAATCTCTGATTATTTTGATGTTTCAATTGATTATCTCCTTGGGCGAACTAAAGATCGAAGAAAAACTCCATCTGTGTATGACCAGCTTGGACTTTCTGAAGAAAGTATTTCGACCTTGAAGCTTGCCCATAAAGCTAAGCAAGCTTTTTATAATCGTTATGAGTTTAGCTGTGAAGATGTGGATATGTGTAATTTCATCAAGGTATTGGAAGACCTTGGACATTTAGATACTCTTGATAAGTTCAAAGAATATATGCCACACGAAGATTCCCCCCCAGAGGTAAAACTGAATTGGGAAAACTTCATGCAGCAGAATCGAGCTGGGTATGCCTTTGTTTTCTCTCGTAGTCTCTCCCAGTTAGTAGACGAAATAATCGAAATTGCAATGAAAGATCGGAATATTGCCAATGCATATAGTGAAATAGTACATCAGGATTGTCAGCCACCAGAACAAGAAAGCTCTGTACCAGAGGGATATTTCGATATCAAAAGTAGAGCAATGCATATTAAAATGGAACTAGTCACGATACAAGAATATGTCCGTTTCAAAATATACGAAATCTCCAATTCCATTAGCCGCCACCTGCTAAGTAAGTATGTCGATGGGATGTGTGATTATGGCAACGATTGAAAAAATTAGCGGCAAGGCCGGGGACAGCTATCGGATCACCGTGTCCGGTGGTTTTGATACCGCCGGCAAGCGCATCCGCCACAGAACGACATTCAAGCCCACCCAAGGAATGACGGAACGGCAAATCCAAAAGGCCGTCCAGCGGGCTGCAGCGGACTTTGAACGGTCTATTGAGCAGGGTTATGTGCTGGATAACCGACAGACCTTTGCAGACTATGCCGCCTATGTGATCGACCTAAAGGAACGCACCGGCACGAAGCACCGCACCGTGACAGGATACAGGCAGCTGCTGACCCGGACTAACCAAGCAATCGGACACATGGTAGTGCAGGATATTCGGCCTGTGCATCTGAACCGGTTCTATAAAAACTTGGCGGAGGTCGGTATCCGGGAGACCGCGTCCAGAGCGATACAGAAAGTAGATCTCCGGGCAGCGCTGAAGGAAAAGAAACTATCCATGGCTAAGGTTGCGAAGCTGGCCGGAGTGGCGGAATCCACTGTCAATGCAGCAGGGAAGGGAGAGCCGATACTGAAGGAGAAAGCAGATCTGATCGCCAATGCGGCGGGGATCTCCTTCGATAAGCTGTTCACGGTGGACGAAAGAAACGAGCCGCTTTCCACGACTTCCATTTTGGCGTACCATCGATTTATCCATATCGTGCTTGCACAGGCCGAAAAGGAAATGCTGGTACCGTACAACGCAGCAGATAAGGCCACACCGCCACAAAAAGAAAAATCGGAGGTAGGAACATTCCAAACCTCCGAATTGATTGCTATCCGAGATGCTGCGGCTAAAGAGCCGATCAAATGGCAGATGATTATTCACTTGCTTATGATCACCGGCTGCCGCCGCGGTGAGATCGTGGGACTGAAATGGGATCGCGTCAACTGGAAAGACTTCTCAATCCGCATCGACACCACACTGTTGTATACCCCGGATCGGGGCATTTACGAATCTACCACGAAGACCGGCGCAGAGCGGACGATCAAACTACCCAAGGAAACTATGGATCTCCTGCGGCAGTACCGGGTATGGCAGTTGGAGACCAGACTGGCCAACGGCGATCGCTGGAAGGACACACCCTATGTGTTCACCGGTGAATGTGGCGGATATATGGCCCCTGACACGCTCAGTGGATATCTAACCCGGTTTGAGAAGAAATACAATCTTCCGCATATCCACGCCCACAAGTTCCGCCACAGCATGGCCTCTGTGCTGTATTTCTCCGGTGCGGACCCGGTCAGCATCTCAAAAAGACTTGGTCATGCCCAGGTAAGCACCACGCAAAACATCTATTCCCACCTGATCGAGCAGGCTGATACCCAGTCTGCAGAGCGTATTGCGGACGCGATTTTCCGCGCAGATAAGCGCACCGGATGACCCAAAAATCATGCATTGACCCAAAATTGACCCAAAATCCACAATCTCTATTTTTCATTTTCATTCAAAAAGTACAGAAAAAACCCGGAATCAATACGATTCCGGGTTTTTTATGTGGTACGGCAAAAGGGACTCGAACCCCCGACCTACTGATTCGTAGTCAGTCACTCTATCCAACTGAGCTATTGCCGCATGCAAGCGTCCTCTGACGTGCCAAAGTATAATAGCACATCGCATCAGAAAATGCAAGCATTTTTTTATTTATTTTTTCATTTTTTTAGGAATCTTCCGTATACCTTTTTCTTGCGTCCCTTGCGGATGCGCAGGAGGACTACAATAATCAGTACAACGAGAATACCGGCCAGACATACGGTAATGATCTGTTGTTTCTTCCTGGCTTCAGCAAGCTGACGCTCTTGCTCCAGGCGTTCTTTTTCAAGCCGTTCCTGTTCCAGACGCTCTTGCTCCAAACGCGCCTGCTCCAGGCGTTCTTGTTCTAAGCGCTCTTGCTCAAGCCGCTCCTGTTCCAGCCGTTCCTGCTCTAACCGCTCCTGCTCCAGCCGTTCCTGTTCTAACCGCTCCTGTTCTAACCTATCCTGCTCCTTGTAGGTGGTAATGTTTTCCATAAAATCGTTTTTCAAAACATCTTCACCAATGGTACTGCGGTACAGACCAAACTGGCAGGGATTATATTTTTTGATCTGGGTTGCCTTTGTGATCTCACCGTTCGGACCATTGAGCCATTCCTTAAAGGCCCAGCCCTGTTGTGACACATGGCAGGGGAAACCGTATTTCTGCGTGACCTGGAACGCGGTCAGGCCATCATAATGCTCCAGGGGGATATCGTAATTGATCTCAATGGGGTTATCCTTCAGTAAGTGCAGGTAGGTCTTGGGAACATCCCACAGGCCGTATTTCTGTGCCAGCTCCGGGTAGCTTTCGGGATCGTTGGAGATCTCTACAGCAGCCATGACGATATCGGCGTATATCATATGCATACCGTGTCCGTACTCACCGTTGACATCATGGCCCACGACCACCTGAGGCTTAAACCGGCGGAATTGCTCCACGGCGAAGCCGATCAGATCTTCTCTGGAGATGCCCCGTTGGGCATAGACTTTATAGGATGCAGCCATATCGTCGATGCGAAAATCCAGCGTATAGCCAAAGACCGGATAGTTCTCAACGCCTGTTGCCCACAGGCCATTGATCATTTCGTGGGTACGCACATTGGTGACATCTCTATGGTCAGTCAGATAGACTACCTGTACGGCGCAGTCCAGTTCGCCGGCATAATAGGGCAGCAGGCCTGCAAAGTAAAGCTGGTCGTCATCGCCATGGGTGGGCATCATCAGAATATCAGCCTTACCGTCCAGGGGCGGCTCCCACTTCTGTACGAATGCGGGAACTTCACCGGTGGAGAAGACATAGATCTCGCTGAGCCGCACCACGCCGTTGGAAAACGCCAGTGTAACAGAGGTGGGGGCGCTGCCAAAGGCTGCTGCTAAGTCCACAAACTCGTGCAGAAAACCGTATGTACCGGCGGTGATGGATTTGCCGCTGTCATTGTCCGTAATGGTGTACTCACCGTATTCCAGGTCAAACATCAGATACAGAGAGCCAATACCGGTGGAATTTTTCAGAACAAGGGAAACATCGCCGTTTGAATTGCGGTAGGAGCTGTTATTCTTGTCGGTCAAAAAACCAAAACTCCCATAGCCGCTTCCAGAAAATACGGTTTCAGCGCTGATATCCGCCGCCTGGACAGGATCATCGGCGCTGACACCAACTGCCAGGAAAACGGCCAGAATCATACACAAAATCAAGATAAGTACTTTTCGCATGGAGATACCTCCTTTTATTTCCCACACATTATAGCAGATTTTGGTGTTCTTGTCAAAAACAATAGACTGCTGTTGAACCCAAATCTGTCGAGTTGACACATACGGATTTTTTGTTGTACAATAGCGGCAATGAGGTGAACCGATGAAAGAGTTACTTGGAAAGCTGCCGGGAGCGCTGCTGCCCTGGTATCAAGTGAATAAACGGGAGCTTCCCTGGCGTAAGGATACGAAGCCGTACCATGTGTGGCTGTCGGAGATCATGCTGCAGCAGACCCGGGTGGAAGCTGTTAAGGGTTACTACAGCCGCTTTTTGCAGGCGCTGCCGACGGTCGAAGCGCTGGCAAACTGCGATGATGACGCACTGCACAAGCTCTGGGAGGGACTGGGCTACTACAGCCGGGTCCGGAATCTGAAAAAGGCTGCCCGGGTGATCATGGAGCAGTACGGCGGAGAATTTCCCGGGGAATATGAAAAGGTGCTGAAGCTGCCCGGAATCGGTGAATATACTGCCGGTGCGGTCTGCTCAATATGCTTTGGAATGCCCACCCCGGCGGTAGACGGAAATGTACTGCGTGTGATCGCCCGTATCACCGATGACGCGACGCCCATTGACCTGCCCGCCTATAAAAAGCGGGTACAGCAGGAACTGGAGGCGGTCTATCCAAAGGAAGCCGGGGATTTTACCCAGGCGTTAATGGAGCTGGGGGCGACGGTCTGCGGGCCCAACCGAAAGCCGGAGTGCGTAAACTGCCCCTGTAAAGATTTCTGCCTGGGCACAAAACACAAAACAGCGGAGAGACTGCCTGTGAAGCTGCCGAAGAAGGGTAGACGGCAGGAGGAAATGACCGTATTCATTCTACGCTGCGATGGCCGCTATGCCATCTGCAAGCGCGGTAGCAGCGGTCTGCTGGCGGATCTTTGGCAGTTTCCCAACATTCCCGGAAAGCTGGAGGTCCAGCAGGCGGTGGATGCTGCCGGGGCGATGGGCCTTCACCCCAGTCAAGTGCTGCAGAGCTTGGTCAAGACCCATGTTTTTACCCATGTGCAGTGGGATATGCGGGGGTATTACATGGAGGTAGCCGAGCCTGACGGCACATTTACCTGGCTGACGGAAGAGGAGATCGAAAATGAGATCGCTCTCCCAACCGCGTTCCGGCAATTTTGGGAGGACAGGCAGGGGCAGGAGGAATCACCATGACCTATAAAATAGCTGTCTGTGACGATAGCAATGCGGATGCGTCCTTCGTGGCAGAATTGCTGAGCCGATGGGCGAAAGATAGGAGTGTGGCGGCCACGGTCCATCTGTTTGCGTCAGCGGAGAGCTTTTTGTTCCGCTATGCAGAGGATAAGGATTGGGATATTCTGCTGCTGGACATTGAAATGGGCGCTATGGATGGTGTGACCATGGCAAAGCGGGTGCGGCAGGAGAATGAAGCGGTGCAGATCGTGTTCATCACCGGCTACTCTGATTATATTGCAGAGGGCTATGAGGTGGCTGCGCTTCACTACCTGATGAAGCCGGTAAACCAAGATAAACTGCTTGCTGTCCTTGACCGGGCACTGGAAAAGCGGAAGCAGGAGGAACGGTGCTTAAATCTGGAAGCCTATGGCGAGATGGTGCGGATTCCGTTCTATGAGATCCGGTACCTGGATGTGAGCGCCAACTATGTGACCGTCCATGCCAAGGCAGATTACACTGTCAAGCGCACTCTGGGTGATTTTGAAAAGGAACTGGATGACCGCTTCTGCCGGGTTGGCCGTAGCATGATACTGAACATCAAATGCATTCAGCGAGTGACTAAAACGGAAGTGAGACTGTCCGATGGAACGGTATTGCCCCTGCCCAGAGGTGCTTACGAGCCGCTGAACAGGGCAATCATTACGCGTACATAAGGAGGATCACCATGTCCCTCTTTTCAAAACAGATAGATAAGCGGATTGCCGCTTATCAGCGGGAGCTGATCGAGACCCACTACCGGGAAGTGGACAATATGTACCGCTCCGTACGGGGATGGCGGCATGACTACCGCAACCATATCCAGACCATGAAGGTTCTTGCCGCCAACGGCGATATGGATGCCATCAAGGCATACCTGGACGAGCTGGATATGGATTTGAACACCGTTGATACTGTTGTCAAGACCGGCAACGCTATGGCGGATGCTATCCTAAACAGCAAGATTTCCCTGGCGCAGTCCAAATGCATTACCGTCCATTGCGATGCCCACATCCCGGTGAAGCTGAAAATGTCCGAGCTGGATCTGTGCTGCATTATCGGCAATCTCTTTGATAATGCCATCGAGGCAAGTCTCTCACTGCCGGAAGACCAACGGCAGATCCGGGTGTACATGGATATGAAGGGCACCCAGCTCTATATCTCTTTCACCAACTTCACTTCTACCAAGAAGATGGCAAAGGTTGCCGGTTTGTTCCAGACTACCAAGGGTGATGGCCACGGCTTCGGCCTCGTGCGGATTGATAACATCATCGAGCGGCTGGACGGATACCTAAGCCGCAACTCCGAGGACGGCGCATTCACCACGGAAATTCTGATCCCTCAAGTGTAACGATACCGAGCGGGTCAGGGAAGTATCGATTCGCATTGCACCGGGTACGAATAGCCTGCGGCGGCTC
>JAZKYA010000030.1:0-13362 GCA_045611945.1 Faecousia sp.
TTTGCCACCTTCCCCGTTTGCGGTGCCCAAAATTTTCTGTTCGCTGTCCGCTCACAAAATTTTGACCGCGGCACACGCTTATGCCCCGCTTTATCCGCCACCGGCGGCGCGGGCCAACGCGGCCCCAGGGGGAAGGCTTCCCTCGAAGACATTTGGATTATTTCGCTTTTTGACGATTAGCGGCTTTTTTGACACTCTGAAAGGAGGGCTTAGCAGCCCTCCTTTATTTTATCCCAAAGATTCCATATGACGCTTGATCGCTTCAAAAGAAGCGTCCGAAATTGCGTGTTCGATCCTGCACGCATCATCGGCGGCAGTCTCCGGGTCCACACCCAAACGGATCAGCAGACCGGAAATCACCGTATGGCGTTCGAATATCTTCTCGGCCACCGCCCTTCCGCCGCAGGTCAGGGTGATAAATCCATCTCCATCCATTTCAATATAGCCGTTTTCTTTCAAAAGGTGTACCGCCCGGCTGACGCTTGGCTTGGAATAGCCCATATGCTCAGAAATATCCACGCTGCGGACATGGGGGTTTGCCTTTCCCAATACATAGATCGTTTCCAAATACATCTCGCCGGATTCCTGCAATGCCACGAAGCCCACCCCTTTTCCATATAATGATATAATATATCATAGATTCACAACCTTTGCAATGATTCTTTTTTGTTGGTTTGTGTGGTTTTCTGTGTTTTGTTTTTCCCGAATCCCAACAAAACAATCAAAAAATGTTGGTTTTGTTTTTATTTACCTTGACTTTTTCAAGGGTTTGTTGTATGCTTAGGATGAGAACATGTGGGGAGGCGAAGGGATTTGCTAGCAGCGGAAAGACGCCGTATCATCACAGAACGGATCCGGGCCACCGGTCAGGTCGTAGTGTCCTCTTTGAGTACAGAATTCCAGGTTTCTGAGGAAACGATCCGCCGGGATCTGGAGTCTTTGGAAAAAAACGGCATTGTAACCAGGATCTATGGCGGCGCTGTGCTGCGGGGCAATGACCATGCAACTCCACCCTATTCTATCCGTAAAAACACCAATGTAGAACCCAAGGTCACCATTGCGCGGTTACTGTCCGGGCTGGTCCATGACGGCGATACGCTGATGGTAGATGAAAGCTCTACCGCTGCATACGCGGTCAGGGCCCTGCGGCAAAAGAAAAACATCACCCTCATCACTAATTCTCTGGAGCTGCTTCGGGAAATGACCGGTCAGGACACCTGGCATATTATCTCTACCGGCGGCAGTTTAAAGACCGATGTGCTAGCCCTTGTTGGCCCCCACGCCCTCAGAACGGTGCGCTCTTACCATGCAAGCTACGCTGTTCTGTCCTGCAGGGGCATCAATGAGCAGCTGGGTCTGGCAGACAGCGATGACGCGGTGGTGCAGATCAAGCAGGCTATGGTCGCTTCCTGCGACTGTGCGATCCTGCTGGCAGACCACCGGAAGTTTGACCGCAGCGGATTGGTTGCTTTGGGAACTCTCGACCTGGTGGACAAGCTCATAACCGACAGCCTGCCCTCTGCCCAGTGGCAGCAGCGGCTGGCAGAAAACGGTGTGCAGCTTCTTTGCGGAGAGACCACCTATCACACGCATAAAAAATAATGGGCGGGCCACCGCCTGAAAAAATGGAGGAACAAACATGGCAAATGGTGTTCTGATGCCGAAGGCCGGCATCACTGTAGAATCCTGTATCATCGGCGAATGGCTGAAGCAGGTTGGCGATCATGTCAATGTGGGCGACATTCTGTTCACCTACGAGACTGACAAAGCCTCCTTCGAATGCGAGTCTACCGCCGAGGGCGAACTGCTGGAGATCTTCTATGGTCCCGGTGATGAAGTTCCCTGCCTGATCAATGTCTGTGCCATCGGCACCAAGGGCGAGGATGTTTCCGCGCTGAAGGGCGCCGGCGCTGCTCCCGCTGAGGAAGCGCCTGCCGCTGCCCCCGCTGCTGCCGCTGCCGCCCCCGCCGCAGTTGCCTGCAATACCAAGGCCCAGGCTGTTATCATGCCCAAGGCCGGTATCACAGTTGAAAGCTGCATCATCGGCGAGTGGCTGAAGGCTGTTGGCGACGATGTTAAGGTTGGCGACATTCTCTTTACTTACGAAACTGACAAAGCTTCCTTCGAGTGCGAGTCCACCGCCGAAGGCAAGCTGCTGGCCATTTTCTTCGAGGACGGCGAAGAAGTTCCCTGCCTGGAGAATGTCTGCGCGGTTGGTCCCGAGGGTGAGCCCACCGACTGTCTGAAGCCCGGCGCCGCTCCCGCTGCTGTGGAAGCCGCTCCTGTGGAAGCTGCCGCTGAGGCTGCTGTGGAAGCCGCTCCCGTTGTCGAAGCAAAGGCTGGCGCTCCCGTATCCCCCAGAGCCGCAAAGCTGGCTAAGGCTTACGGCATCGATGCTTCCGCTGTTGCCGGTTCCGGCCCCAACGGCCGTGTGGTCGAGAAGGACATTGAGAAGGCCATCGCCTCCGGTGTTGCCGCTCCCAAGGCCGCTGCCGCCGCTGTTGTGGAGAACGAGTACGAGGATGTAAAGTTCAGCGGTATCCGCCGCGCCATCTCCAAGTCCATGACTACTTCCCTGCACACCATGGCACAGCTGACCCACAACAACTCCTTCGATGCTACTGCTATTTTGAACTACCGCAAGGCCCTGAAGGCTGCCGGCGGTGAGTACGCTGGCATCACCATCGGCGACATCATCCTGTACGCCGTTTCCCGTACCCTGCTGAACCACCCCGACCTGAACGCCAACATGCTCGATGACAACTCCATCCGTCACTTCAAGCATGTGAACCTGGGTGTTGCCGTTGACACTCCCAGAGGCCTGATGGTTCCCACCATCTTCGCTGCTGACACCATGAGCCTGCTGGAGATCTCCAAGGCTGTTAAGGAGCTGGCTGCCGAGTGCCGCGACGGCGCTATCAGCCCCGACAAGCTCTCCGGCGGCAGCTTCACTGTCTCCAACCTGGGCAACCTGGGCGTTGAGTCCTTCACCCCCGTTATCAATCCTCCCCAGACCGGTATTCTGGGCGTCTGCGGCACCATCGACCGCGTGCGCAAGGCTGCTGACGGCTCCATCGAGCTGTATCCCGCTATGGGTCTGAGCCTGACCTACGACCACAGAGCTGTTGACGGCACTCCCGCTGCCAAGTTCCAGAAGGAGCTGTGCGCAAACCTGGAGAATTTCGTCACTCTGCTCGCCAAGTAATGACAAGGAGGAGATAGAATATGCCTAAGAGTTTGTTTGTCGATCCTTCCGTAGTGCGCGCACCCGGTAAGGTTACCTTTAACGACATCCCCGTAAACCAGTACAACAAGACCGTTGCTGAGGAGCTGGCCTCCGGCAAGTACACCAAGGAAGACCTGGTCCGCATTTTCCGGGACATGACCGTGCTGCGTGAGTTCGAGACCATGCTGAACCTGATCAAGACCCAGGGTACTTACAACGGCATCGACCATACCTATCCCGGCCCCGCTCACCTGTCCACCGGCCAGGAGGCCGCTTGTGTCGGCCAGGCCTACCTGCTGGATGAGAATGACTTTGCTTTCGGCAGCCACCGCTCTCACTCCGAGATCCTGGCTAAGGCCCTGTCCACCATCAACAAGATGAGCGACGAGCAGTTGATGAATGTCATGGAGACCTTCCTGGACGGCAAGTGCCTGCGTTCCACCCAGAAGCTGGGCGAGACTAAGGATGTCAAGGAACTGGCGATCCGCTTCATCCTGTACGGTACGCTGAGCGAGATCTTCGCCCGCGAGACCGGCTTCCACATGGGCATGGGCGGCTCTATGCACGCTTTCTTCCTGCCCTTCGGCATCTACCCCAACAACGCTATCGTCGGCGGCTCCGGCACCATTTCCACCGGCGCTGCCCTGTATAAGAAGATCAACAACAAGAAGGGTATTGTCGTCTGCAACATCGGTGACGCTTCCATGGCCCGCGGCCCTGTCTGGGAAGCCCTGAACTTCTCCGCCATGGACCAGTACAAGACCCTGTGGGAAAGCCACAACGACGGCATGCCCATCCTGTACAACATCTTCAATAACTCCTACGGCATGGGCGACCAGACCCGCGGCGGGACCATGGGCCAGGGCAGCATGAGCCGGATCGCTTCCGGTGTCAGCCCCACCCAGTTCCATGCTGAGACTGTCGACGGCTACAATCCTCTGGCTGTCATCGACGCCATGGAGCGCAAGCTGGAGCTGCTGCGCAATGGCCAGGGCCCCGTCATGCTGGAAACCATCACCTACCGTTACTCCGGCCACTCCGTTTCCGACCAGAACGCCTACCGTACCAAGGAAGAGATTGATGCCTGGAAGGAAGTCGACCCCATCGTCACCTATCCCGCCAAGCTGATCGAGGCCGGTGTCATGACTCAGGAAGAGGTCGACGCCATTCTGAAGGAAACCTCCGAGCGCATGACCATGATCTGTAAAGCTGCTGCCGATCCCGCCATCAGCCCCTACTGCGATTTCAAGGCCGATCCCGCTGTTGTGGAGCGCATCATGTTCTCTAACGAGCAGGTCATCGCTTTCGACGACCGTGAACCCGAGTTCACCGTTCCCAAGGAAGAGGCCGAAGGCTACAAGAAGATCAAGGCCAAGGAGCGCGCTCCCTTTGATAAGGATGGCAAGCCCGTTTCCAAGATGAAGCTGTACAACCTCCGCGACGGCCTGTCCGAGGTTATCTGGGACCGCTTCTACGAGGATCCCACCCTGGTCGCTTACGGCGAAGACTGCCGTGACTGGGGCGGCGCATTCGCTGTTTACCGCGGCATGATGGACGCTCTGCCCCACAGCCGTCTGTTCAACTCCCCCCTGGCTGAAGGCGCTATCGTCGGTACTGCTGTCGGTTACGCCCTGTCCGGCGGCCGCGCGCTGGTGGAACTGATGTACGCTGACTTCATCGGCTGCGCCGGTGACGAGATCTTCAACCAGATGTCCAAGTGGCAGTCCATGTCCGCCGGCATCCTGAAGATGCCTGTTGTCCTGCGTGTTTCCGTCGGCTCCAAGTACGGTGCCCAGCACAGCCAGGACTGGACCGCTCTGTGCGCTCACATCCCTGGCCTGAAGGTCGTATTCCCCGCAACTCCCTGGGAAGCCAAGGGTCTGATGGAGACCGCTCTGAAGGGCACTGATCCCGTTGTTTTCTTCGAGAGCCAGAGAATTTACGATGTAGGCGAGCAGTTCCACGAGGGTGGCGTTCCCGCAGAGCGCTATGTGATCACCATCGGTGACACCAACAAGGTCCGTGACGGTAAGGATATCACCATCTTGACCATCGGCGCTGTTCTGTACCGCGCTATGGATGCTGCCAAGACCCTGAGCGAGAAGTACGGCATGGAAGCTGATGTGATCAACATCCACTCCCTGTCTCCTCTGGACTACACCAAGATCGTGGAGTCCGTCCGCAAGACCGGTAAGGTCCTGCTGGTTTCCGATGCCTGCGCAAGAGGTTCCTTCCTCAATGATGTTGCCCGCAACATCACTGAGATGTGCTTCGACGATCTGGACGCACCTCCCATCGTTGTTGGTGCCAAGAACTGGATCACTCCTCCCTTCGAGTTCGACGAGTTCTTCTTCCCCCAGGCAAGCTGGATCCTGGATGCCATCCACCAGCAGATCGCTCCTCTGGCCGGCTACGAGCCTGTCAATGCCATCACTGAGGCAGAGAAGATCCGCTGCGCCAAGGAAGGCGTATAATTTCCCTGTTTTCACTATGCCGGTGTGGGTATCCACGCCGGCATAATCCTATTTTCCAGATTGATATCGGTTGACATTTTGGTTTCATCCCCTATAATATAAGCATCCTGCCAATGGAGGTGTGTTATGCGTCCGTCTGAAATCATCGAATGTTTGGAACTGAATCCGGTGATTGCTGCCATCCGTGATGACGGTTGGGATGCGGCACTGCATTCCCCGGCGCAGGTATTGTTCTATCTGTCCGCTGAACTGACCACTGTAGGGGCAAAGATTTTGCAAGCCCACCAGGCCGGAAAGATCCTGTTGATCCATCTGGATCTTGCTGAGGGCATTGGCAAAGACCGGGCGGGAATCCGCTATCTTGCCCAGCAGGGTGTAGATGGGATCATTTCCACCAAAGGCCAGATCCTCCGCAGCGCTAAAGAACTGGGGCTTCTGACCGTACAGCGGTTCTTTGCCCTGGATTCCAAAGGCATGGAAAGCATTGAAGAAATGCTTCGTACCTCCACGCCCCATCTGATCGAGATTATGCCCGGTGTCATTGGCAAGGCCATCCGCCGCTTCAAAGACTGCGGTATTCCCATTATTGCCGGCGGTCTCGTGGAGACAAAGGCCGAGGTCACTGAGGCTATCAACTGTGGCGCCTCCGCCGTGTCTACCGGCAGGGAAATTCTCTGGTACCTGTAAAAAGGGCCAAAATGATGTATCCGTTTGGGGATTTTTCCTTGACAGCCATGGGTATATTTGGTATAATATTTACGAGATTAAGAGTAGTAATGAGTCGCCTTGGCGTCATTCTACTCTTTTTTTGTATATTCAGGTACTTTTATCGGAGGTAATCTCACTATGAAAGAAACAAGACCCTATGTTCAATGGGAACTGATCAACAACTTTATGATTGATGTGTTTCAGGCTTACGGTGTGCCTGAGGAGGACGCAAAGATCTGTGCAGATGTCCTGCTGGAATCCGACCGCCGGGGTATCGAAAGCCACGGCTGCAACCGCTTCAAGCCCATTTATCTGGACCGCATTAAGAACGGCACTCTGCTGCCTGTAACCAACTGCGAGATCGTGAAGGATACCCCCACCACCGTGGTAATGGATGCCCACAACGGTATGGGTATGGTCGCTTCCCATAAGATGATGGAAATGCTCATCGAGAAGGCCAAGGTCTACGGTCTGGCTGCCGGTACTATTTTTAATTCTACCCACTACGGTATCGCCGGTTACTGGACTACCATGGCTGAAAAGGCCGGCATGATCGGTATTTCCGCCACCAATGCCCGCCCCTCTGTTGCCCCTACCTTCGGTGTAGAACCCATGATGGGCACCAATCCCCTGACCTTCACAATCCCCACTGACGAAGCGTTCCCCTTCAATTTCGACTGCGCCACCTCCATCGTCCAGAACGGCAAGATTGAGTACTATGCCCGCAGCGGCAAGCCCACCCCCGCAGGCCTGGTGGTCACCAAGGACGGCGACACCATGACCGACTCCGCTGAGATCCTCAGCCAGATGCGCAAAGGCAACTGCGCACTGCTGCCCATCGGCGGACTGGGCGAGGAAACCGGCGGCTATAAGGGCTACGGCTTCACCACCATCGTAGAGATCCTTTCCGCCGCCCTGGCCGGTGGTCCTCACACCAAGGCTCTGTCCGGTAAGGATGCCGACGGTAACAACACCATGTACCGCCTGGGTCATTTCTTCCTGGTAATCAACCCCGAGTTCTTTATGGGTCTGGACACCTTCCGTCACACCACCGGTGATATTCTGCGTGCTCTGCGGAATTCCACCAAGGCCCCCGGCGAAGAGCGCATCTACACCGCCGGTGAGAAGGAGCATCTGAGCTGGGTAGAACGGGAGCCCCTGGGTGTACCTGTCGGCGAGACCATCCAGAAGGAATTTATGCAGCTTCGCGACGAGTGCGGCCTGGATTATAAGTTCCCCTTCGAAAATTAAAAAATCTCTGTGGCAGGCTGGCGGATCACTCTCCGCAGCTTCCACGCCTTTATAACCAATAACGAAAGGAAATTGAATTATGGATTACGCAAAGGAATCATTAAAGAGACACGCCGAATGGGGCGGTAAAATCGAAGTTATCTGCACTGTGCCCTGTAAGACCAAAGAAGACCTGTCCCTGGCTTACACCCCCGGTGTCGCGCAGCCCTGTCTGGAAATCCAGAAAGATGTCAACAAGTCCTATGAGCTTACCCGCCGCCACAACCTCTGTGCAGTCATCACCGACGGCACTGCCGTCCTGGGTCTGGGCGACATTGGCCCCGAAGCCGGTATGCCTGTTATGGAAGGCAAGTGCGCTCTGTTTAAGTCCTTCGGCGATGTGGACGCTATCCCCCTGTGTGTCAAGAGCAAGGATGTTGACGAGTTTGTCAATGCCGTTTATCTGATGTCCGGCTCTTTCGGCGGCATCAATCTGGAGGATATCTCCGCTCCCCGATGCTTTGAGATCGAGCGCAAGCTGAAGGAAAAGTGCGATATTCCCATTTTCCACGATGACCAGCACGGCACCGCTGTTATCACTCTGGCCGGCTTAACCAACGCGCTGAAGGTTGTGGGCAAGAAAAAGGAAGATGTTAAGATCGTAACCTCCGGCGCAGGCGCTGCCGCCATCGCCATCGTAAAGCTGCTGCTGTCTGCCGGTTTCAAGAATGTGATCATGACTGACCGCACCGGTGCCATCTACGAGGGCCGTGAAGGTTTGAACTGGATCAAGAAGGAAATGGCCCAGGTCACCAACCTGGAAAAGAAGCAGGGTAAGCTGGCAGATGTAATCGTTGGCGCAGATGTATTTATTGGTGTTTCCGCGCCCGGTACTTTGACCACTGAAATGGTCAAGACCATGAACAAGGATGCCATCGTCTTTGCCTGCGCCAATCCCACTCCTGAAATCTTCCCTGACGATGCCAAAGCAGGCGGAGCTAAAGTTGTATCCACCGGCCGCAGTGACTACCCCAATCAGATCAACAATGTTCTGGCCTTCCCCGGTATTTTCCGTGGTGCCTTTGATGTACGCGCTTCCGATATCAACGAGGAGATGAAGGTGGCCGCCGCAAATGCCCTGGCCAGCTTGATCTCTGATGAAGAGCTGAACGAAAACTATATTATCCCCGCCGCTTTTGACGAGCGTGTTGGCCCCGCCGTCGCGAAGGCCGTTGCCGAGGCCGCCCGGGCCACCGGTGTCGCCAGAATCTGATTTTCTCAAATACGCCCACACAAGCCCGGAAATTTCCGGACACCTTGCGAGTAATATCATCATTTCTCCGGGATGCCGTGGTCCATCGGCATCCCGGAGTTTTATGCTTTGTGTAATAAATAATCATGTGCGGACCTAATTCAAAGCGGAAACTTATTGTATTTATTTCGAAAATATTATATAATCATCAACAGAAGTGACATCTTATTTCAATTTTCCATCGTACTGTTTACCGTACGGAAAGGACTCTCCTATGCTTAACTATCTGGATCTGACTACCACTGACCCTGCCTGGAATTTGGCGGTGGAAGAATATGTTTTTGACCATCTTCCCAAAGACCGGATGTATGTGATGCTGTGGCAGAACGACCATGCCATCATCATCGGCAAGCATCAGAATACGCTTGCAGAGATCAACGAAAGCTATGTCAAGGAGCAGGGTATCCGGGTGGTGCGGCGGCTTTCCGGCGGCGGTGCTGTCTATCACGATATGGGAAATCTGAATTATACCATCATTGCCGACGCAGAGGGTGACGGACTGGATTTCGGCCGCTTTTGCGACTTGGTCATCCGGGCGCTGGCAAAAGCCGGTGTTCACGCCGAACGCAATGGCCGCAATGATATGACCATTGACGGCAAGAAATTTTCCGGCAACGCACAGTATGTCCGCCAGGGCCGGATCATGCACCACGGCACCATCCTCTTTGATTCCAATATGTCGGTCCTGGCAGGCGCTTTGCAGGTGGATCCTGCAAAGATCCAGGCCAAAGGTGTCAAATCCGTCCGGAGCCGTGTGACCAATGTGCGGCCCTGTCTGCCCAAAGATCTGACTCTGGAGCAGTTCCGTGCATTCCTGCTGGAGAGCATTCTGGAAGAGTTCCCCGGCGAAGAATATGAACTGACGGAGGCAGATAAGGCTGCCATCGCCGCCAGCAAGGACCGGCGTTACGGTACCTGGGAATGGAATTTCGGTCACTCCCCCGCCTACACAGTATCCAAAAAGCAGCGTTTTGAAGGCTGCGGCTCTGTGGAGGCCTATATCGATATCGATAAGGGCTGCATTCGCAGTATTTCTTTCCGGGGTGATTTCTTCGCTGCGGAGGATCTTGCCGCTTTAGCAGAAATTCTGAAAGGCTGCCCCCTTGAGGAAACAGCGCTGACCCGGCAATTACAGAATATTGACATTTCCCGGTATTTCATGGGGCTGAGCAGAGAAGCGCTCGTTCAGCTTCTGACCGGTTGATTTTTGACCCGTATTACCATATTGGAACACCAGGAGACACTATGGAACTTCACTCTACTATTGAAAAAATAAAGCTGTACCTGTTTGATATGGACGGTACACTGTACCTGGGCAGCCGCCTGTTTGACTTTACCATTGAGCTGCTTCGTCAGATCCGCCGTACCGGAGGCAAATATCTGTTTATTACCAACAACTCCTCCAAAAGTGTAGCAGACTATGTAAAAAAGCTGGAATCCCTTGGTATCGCAGCCACCAGGGAGGACTTTATGACCTCCTCCCAGGCTACGGCCTACTACCTCCACAAATACCACGAAGGCCAAACACTGTATGTCTGTGGTACGGAATCACTGAAGCAGGAGCTGCGGGGCGAGGGTTTTACCGTCACCACCGACCTGAATGATGTGGAATGCATCGTCATGGGCTTCGATACGGAGCTGACATTCCAGAAGCTCCATGATGTGAGCTACCTGCTGCTGACCCGCCCGGAACTACCCTACATCGCAACCAATCCCGACCTGGTATGCCCCACGGAATTTGGCAGTGTTCCCGATTGCGGCAGTGTGTGCGGTATGATCTGCAACGCCACCGGCAGAAAGCCCATCGTTATCGGCAAGCCCAGTTCCCTGATGCCGGAGCTTGCCATGGATAAGCTGGGCATCTCCAAAGAGAAAACCTGTGTGGTAGGCGACCGGATCTACACAGATGTGAAATCCGGTCTCAACGCCGGATGTATAGGTATTCTGGTCATGTCCGGCGAAACCACACCGGAGATCCTGGCCCAATCTCCCGATAAACCCCATCTGGTTCTGGAGAGCGCCCGGGAAATTCTGGATGTGCTGAAAACCCTGTAACAACATCCGAACATGGTCAAAAGGAGAACGCCCATGGCGCTGACAAACTTAACGACCGCCCGGGGAGAAGCCCTTACCGGTATCCCCTGGCAGGCATATCCCCGCCCGCAGTTAAAACGGGATAGTTATGTAAACTTAAACGGCACATGGGAGCTAACCGCTGACGGCTATCATGGCCCGGTGCTTGTCCCCTTCTGCCCGGAAAGCGCTCTGTCCGGCGTAGGCAGGCACTTCCCCGATGGCAGCACCCTCACCTACCGCCGCAGCTTTACCCTGCCCGACGGTTTCAACCGTGGCCGGGTTCTATTGCATTTTGGCGCTGTCGATCAAATCGCAGAAGTTTATGTAAACCAAAAGAAAGTGGGCAGTCATAGCGGCGGCTATGAAAGCTTCTGTTTTGATATCACCGATGCGCTGGATGGGGAAAACCATCTGGAAGTCCGGGTCATTGATGACCTGCGCCACCATATTTTACCCTATGGCAAACAGGTTTTGAACCGGGGCGGCATGTGGTACACCCCCGTCTCCGGCATTTGGCAGACTGTCTGGCTGGAAAGCGTGCCTAAAGATTATGTAAACTCAATAGATATCCAAGTTACGCTGGAATCCGCAGCCATCACCGTCACCCCTGCGCTGAGCGGCGTTGTGACCCTGGAGGGCAGGGACTATCCTCTGGAAAATGGCATCGCCATTGTGCGTCCCGAAATTCCCCACCTCTGGACACCGGAAGATCCGTACCTTTACCGCTTCACTTTGACCGCGGGGGACGACCGGATCGAAAGCTACTTTGCCCTGCGTACCCTGAAAGCCAAAACGGTCAGCGGTATTCCCCGACTGTGTCTGAACGGAAAGCCATACTTCTTCCACGGTCTGCTGGACCAGGGCTACTGGCCCGACGGTCTGTTCACACCCGCCGCCCCGGAATGCTACACCGACGACATCCTTGCCGCAAAGGCCCTGGGCTTCAATATGCTGCGCAAGCACATTAAGGTAGAGCCGGAGCAGTTTTATTACGACTGCGACAGGCTTGGCATGGTGGTATTCCAGGATATGGTCAACAACGGTGACTACCGCTTCCTGCGCGATACCGCTGTCCCCTCCCTCTTCGGGCAAAAGCGGAATGATACAAGATACCATCCCGATTCCGCTGCCCGAAAAGCATTTCTGGATGCTATGGAGGCAACGGTCAGGCAGCTTAAAAATCACCCATGCATCTGTTACTGGACGATCTTCAACGAGGGTTGGGGACAGTTTGACAGCGCCAGCGCATACCGCCGTTTGAAGGCGCTGGACAGCAGCCGTTTCATCGACACCGCATCCGGATGGTTCCGGGGTAGCGAAAGCGATGTGGAGAGCCTGCATATCTACTTCGGCATGTGGCACCGTATGAAACCCTCCAAAAAGCCCCTGGTTCTCAGTGAGTTCGGCGGTTTCACCTATCGGGTGGCCGGACATATTTACAATCCGAACAAATCCTACGGCTACGGCACCTGCAAGACCGCCAGGGAACTGAACCGCCGGTTGACAGAGGTCTACCGGGAGCATGTGATCCCCGCCGCCAGAAAGGGCCTTTGCGCCAGCGTCTACACCCAGATCAGTGATGTGGAAGATGAGATCAACGGCATTCTGACCTATGACCGCAGGGCGGTCAAGCCCGACCCTGCTGTCATGTGCGAAATTGCCCGGGAACTGCAGTCAGCGAACCATCCGTAATTTACGGGTCAGCAGTTTATACAGCAGCATCGCACCAAAGCTCACCGGGATCCAAAGAAGGCTGTAGACCAGGCACACCTGTCCATGATAGTTCAGCGGCAGCCGCCGGTAATCCCACACGCTGTAATCCCGGTTCGCAAGCAGACCCACCGCAAGCTCTACAAAGGTTATGATCCCGGCTCCTACCAGGCATCGAATGACCCAGGGGAGCCGGGGTTTCACTTCTTCCAGCTTCCCAAGCAGCAGAAAACAGATACCGCCGGCCAGGAACATACTGATATGACTCCTGCCCCGCCAAAGGTACTCCAATCCCACATATCCGGCGCCGCCCAGAAAAAACATCGCGATTTTATATAAAAACATCATATCTTTCACCCCTGGGTATCTTTCCCAAAAAAACCAAAAAAATTCGAAGAATTTACTTGACAAAACTCTTTGATTTGGATATAATAACGAAGCTGATTTCGGCACTGCCGAAATAAATTGACCATATGGCGGCATAACTCAGTTGGTAGAGTAGCCGGTTCATACCCGGTATGTCATCTGTTCGAATCAGATTGCCGCTACCAGGCCCGTTGGTCAAGCGGTTAAGACACCGCCCTTTCACGGCGGTAACATGGGTTCGATTCCCGTACGGGTCACCA
>JAZKYA010000031.1:0-3691 GCA_045611945.1 Faecousia sp.
ATCCGTAGGCCAGAACAATCTGGTTGTAATAAAAAGCAGCTTTTTGCGCATTTCTGCCTCTCCTTAACCCTTGATCTGTTTTTCGATCCAGGCGTAGGATTCCCGCAGGCCCTCTTCCAGGCCCACCTTAGGTTCCCAGCCCAGGACGGTCTTTGCTTTGGTATAGTCCGCGCACCGGGCACCGTCACCCTCAGGCTTTTTGGTGTCAAACGCGGGTTCCATGCCCTTACCGCTGATTTCCGCGACTTTATAGGCAATTTCCCGAATACTGGTGCAATGGTCCGGGCCGATCTGGATCCAGCCGTGACCCCAGCCCTTGTCCAGGGCCAGCACCAGTGCTTCCACAATATCGCTTACATGGATAAAGGCACGGCCCTGCTTACCGGAACCCCAGACGCTGAACGCCTCATTGGGGTAGTTGACTGCCTTGCGGATCAAAGCCGGGATGACCTGGCTGCGCACGCCATAGTCAGTCGGTGTGCCGTACACATTATGGAACATCAGGGTGCAGCAGGGAATGCCGGTCTCCTGTTCCAGATAGCCGATCTCCAGCTGGCCCATCAGCTTGCTCCAGCCGTAGGCAGACTCGGGATAGGCCGGGAACAGCTCCTCTTCCCGCAGAGGCTCCGGCTCATAGGTATTCTGCCGGGTCAGAGGGAAGGAACAGACAGTACCCACATACAGAAGGCCCTTAATCTTGTCCCTGCCGGCCTTCCGGGCAGCGGCAAAAAGGTTGGAGTTGATCAGATTGTTGATGCGGAAGATCTCGCCCTGGTTGCTGAACACATAATCAATGCCCGCAACGATATCGGCCAGATGCACAATGTAATCAGTCTTGCCTACGACTGCCTCCGCATCCTCATAGACAGCCAGATCCTTATGGAAAAAGTGGGTATCCAGATCGATGACCGGCCTGCCGTTTTCATCATTCAGATACTCCAGCTTACCGCGCCAGAGATTATCTACAACATATACATCCCAGCCGCCGTCCTTCACCAGACGCTTGACCAGGTTGGAACCGATCATACCGCAGCCGCCGGTAACCAAAATACTCTTCATTTATATCCTCCTGCTCTTCAGTCAATACACATACGCATTATTTCGCGCCGCGGCCTTTGAGTACCGCTGCTACGGTGGCAAACAGGATCTTGATATCCAGCCCAATGGAACAATTATGTACATAGTACAGCTCCATGCGCTGACGCTCGCCGGTTTCATAGGTGGCATCGTTTCTGGCATAGGCCTGCCAGTAGCCGGTCAGTCCGGGTTTTACCGACAGCAGCAACGCCTGCTCCTGCTTAGTATAGTTGGCTTCCAGCTCCTCACGCAGGATCGGCCGGGGGCCGACTACGGACATATTGCCCTTGATGCAGATATTCCAGAAAATCTGAGGAAGCTCATCCAGGGAGGTTCTGCGGATCATGCCGCCAAAGCACCGTTTGCTGTCACCGGGCTTTTGATAGCCGATCAGCCGAGGGTCATCCTCCAGCTTATACTCCTTGCGGTACTGTGCCAACTGTTCAGGAGTCAGCATCTTTTCCAGATTATCCGCACCCTTTCGCATGCTGCGCAGCTTTAAGATAAACAGATCCTTTCCATGCATGCCCACACGCTTTTGGGCATAGAAGGGGCTTCCGAAATCCTTGATTACAACGGTCAGCGCCAGAACTGCCAAAGGCAGCAGCAAAATTAAACTGACACAGAAGGATGAGAGAAAGTCAAAGCAACGCTTTACAATCAAATACGCTCTGGTACCGGAACGCTTTCGCTCAACTACTGTTTCTCTTTCCAAAACCGCCACAGCGGAATCCTTCATACTCCTATCCACAAATATCTCCTTACACTTTAATCGTTTTTCTGGGTTTCTTCCTCGCCATAGCCGTAGCCGTAGCCATAGCCGTAGGCCTTGCCGTAGTAGCCGCCCTTGTCAGAGAAGTCTACCCGGTTGAGGATCACGCCCAGGATCTTGGCGCCGGACTTTTCCAACTGCTGCTTCATGCGCCGGGCCAGCTTATAGCTGTTATGGGTGATATCAATGACCATCAGCACACCGTCCAGAGCGGGGGCCATAACCGCGCAGTCAATGACCTGGCCCACGGGGGCAGCGTCCACGATCACATAGTCGAAGGTGTCCTTCAAGGCGTTCATCAGCTTGCCAAAGCTGGCGTTGCCCAGCAGCTCCGCCGCGTTGGGCACACGGGCACCGGCCAGCATCATATACAGGCCGGGAACATCGGTCTCGCTGATCACCTCATTGGCGTTGACCATGCCCGACAGGAAGTGGCTCAGGCCCTCTACTTTACCCCGGACACGCAGACGGCTGGCCAGAACGCTCTTGCGCAGGTCCGCGTCCACCAGCAGCACCCGCTTGCCTGCCTGGGCCAGAGATGCCGCAAGCTGGAAGGAGATGGAGGACTTGCCCTCGGCGGCGCTGAAGCTGGTCAGCGCTACGACCTGGATGCCCATGCCGCTGAACATCAGATTGGTACGCAGGGTCTTTAACGCCTCGGCGGATTGAAATTCTTTGGTTATGAAACGGCTTACCGCGATTTTTTCCATCATTGCACCTCTCACTTCTTCTGGCCGGGTTTGACCGCAGGCTTTCCGCCGGATCTCTTATCGGTACGGCTGGCACCCAGCGCGCCCAGATCCGCCGTCACGGGGATCACACCCAGGGTACTCAGACCCAGATACCGGGTCACATCCTCTTCTGTGCGGATGGTATCATCCAGAATAAAGAGGACCGTATAGATGCCCGCAACGATCACAAAGCCCAAAATTCCCGCCAGGGCTGTATTGCGCATGGTGTTGGGGCCGGAGGGTGCCGGGGGCACATCGGCTTCATAGACCAGCTTCACGGCATTCACCGCCATGATCTCCTGGATCTGCTCGGCAGCCACCTGGCGGACACAGTTGGCAATATCGGCAGCCATCCGGGGATCGGTATGGGTAATACTGATCTGCAGAACACGGGTATCGCTGGGGGCGGTGACCTGGATCATCCCGGAAAGGGCGGCGGGCTTCATATCCAGGCCCAGGCGGTCGATGACCTCCTGGGTCACATTCTTGCCGGTGATCAGCACCTTGTAGTCGTTGAGCATATAGTTGGACACGGAAAAGTCCGCACTGACGATGCTGTTCTCATTGGAACGGTTCAGCACATACATCCGGGTCTGGGCTGTGTACTCCGGGGTCATAAACAGCTTTGTGAACAAAAAGCCGCACACACAACACACCAGGCACACTGCCACAATAATGACGGCCCGCTTTTTCAGATAGCGGAACAATTCCAGCAGATCGATTTCCATTTCTTCGTTACGATTTTCCATGTCTTTCTCCTTAACTATTTTCTATCACTGTCTGGGCATTGCCGTAAAACAGCTCTTGGGCGTATTGGGCGCCATATTTTTTATGGATCTTCAAAAAGCAATCCCGCAGCAGCGGCGGACGGTGGACAGGGTCGTGGGCATCGGAGGCCACAAAGTGGGCCTTTCTCTCTTTGAGCAGCCTGCGGCAGAAGCGCTTGACGGCAAAGCCGTTGCCGCCCAGCACACTGTCGGCATTGAGCTGCAGCAGCGCCCCCATGTCCAGCAGCTCCTCCACCAGGGATGGATCGCTCCGGCAGATGTCATAGCGCTCCACATGGGCAACGATGGGAACAAAGCCGCAGCGGACGGTTTCGGCCACACCG
>JAZKYA010000032.1:0-13521 GCA_045611945.1 Faecousia sp.
CGGTAAGGTTAAGAGAGCTCACGCTTACAAGAGCCACATCCTGACCAAGAAGACCACCAAGCGTACCCGCCATCTGCGCGCTACCGCTTACGCTGACCAGACCAATGTCAGCGCCATCAAGGAAATGATTCCTTACAAGTAAGAAGCAGAAGGAGGATAACGTAAAATGGCAAGAGTTAAAGGCGCAATGATGACGCGCAAGAGAAGAAATGCTACCCTGAAGCTGGCTAAGGGCTACTGGGGTTCTAAGTCCAAGCACTTTAAGATGGCCAAGCAGGCCGTCATGAAGTCCGGCAACTACGCTTTCGCCGGCCGTAAGATGAAGAAGCGCGACTTCCGCAGACTGTGGATCACCCGTATCTCCGCTGCTGTCGCTCCCTACGGCCTGAACTACTCCAAGTTCATGAACGGTCTGAAGAAAGCCGGCATCGAGATGAACCGCAAGAGCCTGTCCGAAATGGCTATCCAGGACGCCGCTGCTTTCGCAGCCGTTGTTGAGAAGGCCAAGGCCGCTCTCTAAGAAGCAATCAAAGACCCTGCTATGCGCAGGGTCTTTTTGCTAATTTGTGAAACCGCCGCAGGAGGTGATCTTTCTGAAATTGACCCACACTGCTGTCCGGGCCGGGCGACTTTCTTCTTTTCTGAAAGAAGAGATGAAGATGTCAGCAGGCCTGATCAACCGGCTGAAATGGAGCAATCAAATCCTTGTCAACGGTAACCCCCAGCATAACGACTACACTGTACGACCGGGAGATATCATCACGGCAATTCTGGATGATCCCCAGCCGGATTACCCCCCTGAGGACGGACCGCTGACGGTCCTGCATGAAGATGAACACCTGCTGGCAGTGGATAAGCCCGCTGGAATGCTGATTCACCCTTCCCGCTCCAAATTTACCGGCACACTGGCAAACCTGGTCCTGGGCCACTATACGCGCACCGGCCAGAACTGCGCCTTTCACCCTCTGACCCGTCTGGACCGGGACACCTGCGGTCTCGTGCTGCTGGCTAAGAACTCCCACATCCACAGCCTGCTCCAGGCCTCACCTGTACGAAAAACCTACCACGCCCTGGTCTTTGGCGGACCGGAGAGGAACAGCGGCATCATTGATGCGCCTATTGCCCGTAAACCGCTGCCCAGCCTCCTGCGGGAGATTCGGCCCGGTGGCAAACCCTCTGTCACGGAATACCTGGTGATGGAGCGAAAAGCAGAATTATGTAAACTGGAATTGCATCCCATTACGGGCCGTACCCATCAGCTCCGGCTGCACTGCGCCTATATGGGCTTTCCTATTCTGGGCGACCCCCAGTACGGCAGCGCCGCATCCCGGGCCTTTTCTGAAAAGCTGGGTCTCCATCACCAACTGCTGTGCGCCTACAGCTTAGAGCTGTCCCACCCAGTTACAGGGGAATCCATCCGTATCTACTCTAACATGGACTGTGATGCTTCTGAGTTTATCCCATAACGGTTTTTGTCAAATTTACTATAGCGAATACCGTAGAAACCGACATTTTTTGGAAGCTAAGAAAGAATTTTTATTTTTCGACATATTGAAAAATTGAAAATTATAAGATAAAATAAATGGTAGTTTTTATTGCACATTCTGGGGAGGAATCCATATGTCCAACAATGTAAGACCCAAATCCATGGAGCGTATTACCAATTTTGAGCTGGCTAACGCCTTTATTGACGAACAGGTGAAGCTGGTTCGTGAGCAGGTAGGCGATAAGAAGGTCCTGCTGGCCCTCAGCGGCGGCGTTGACTCCTCCGTTGTAGCCGCCCTGCTGATCAAAGCCATCGGTAAGCAGCTTGTTTGTGTCCATGTAAACCATGGTCTGATGCGCAAGGGTGAAAGCGAGCAGGTCATCGAGGTATTCGGCAAAGCCCTGGATGCCAATCTCATCTATATTGACGCTACTGACCGTTTCCTGGACCTGCTGGCAGGCGTATCCGACCCCGAGCAGAAGCGCAAGATCATCGGCGGCGAGTTCATCAAGGTGTTTGACGAAGAAGCTGCCAAGCTGGACGGCATTTCCTTCCTGGCCCAGGGCACGATCTATCCCGACATTCTGGAATCCATCAAGGCCAAGGAAAGCGGCAAGCCTGTCAAGTCTCACCACAATGTGGGCGGTCTGCCCGACGATATGGCTATGGAACTGGTGGAGCCTGTAAAGCTGCTGTTCAAGGATGAAGTCCGTGTGGTCGGCGAGGCACTGGGCCTGCCCCATGCCATGGTCTACCGTCAGCCCTTCCCCGGCCCCGGCCTGGGTGTCCGCTGCCTGGGTGCCATCACCCGCGACCGCCTGCACGCCCTGCGGGAAGCCGATGCCATCCTGCGGGACGAGTTTGACAAGTGCGGCCTGGCTGAGAAGGTATGGCAGTATTTTGTAGCCATTCCCGACATGAAGTCTGTCGGTGTCCGTAACGAGATGCGTTATGAAGGCTGGCCTGCCATTATTCGTGCCGTCAACACCAAGGACGCTATGACCGCTACCATCGAGGAGATCCCCTACGCTGTACTGCACAAGATCACTGACCGCATCACCAGCGAGGTCGAGGGCATCAACCGCGTCCTGATGGATCTGACGCCGAAGCCCACAGGCACCATCGAGTGGGAATGATTTCACACGCAAAAAAGCCTTGAAAATCAACGATTTTGAAAACGGCAAACCAATTTTGATACGATTTTGATACGACGGACTCCGCAAAAGCGGGGTCCGTTTTGTTGTACATGAAAAATTACGGTTTGACATCATCAAAGAGCCGAACGCTGGGCTGGAATACATTGGCTATCTAAGCCTCCGAGACCCACTCCGCGGTAAGGGACTCGGCATAAGTGCCTCGGAATTTGAGGAATAATGATTTCCGGGTGTTATATATTTCCCTGCCATATTGACTTTGCTGAAATTCTGCGGTATCTTAGTAATACGATTTTCAAAACAAGCCAGGCAAGAAAGCGGAGGTATTTATATGAAAATTTTGGTTATAGGCGCGCATCCTGATGATAACGAGTTTCGTTGCGGTGGTATCGCTTATAAATACAAGCAGTTGGGCCATGATGTGCAATTTCTTACCGTTTGCGATGGTTGCAGAGGCCATCAGAGCATGACACTCGAAGAAACTCGCAACAGAAGAAAAGGCGAATATATGGCAGTGGCAGAATATCTTGGTATCAAGTACGATTGCTTTGAAATTGAGGATTGCGCCGTGGTTGCAGACCTGGAAACACGAAGAAGAATGATCAACTATATTCGTGAAGCAAATCCCGACCTTGTGATCACCCACAGAACCAACGACTATCATGCAGACCACCGGGCAGTGGCACAGCTTGTGCAGGATGCTGCTTATTTGCTGATCGTTCCACACGAGTGTCCGGAAACCCCTGCAATGAAGAAAATGCCCGTTATCATGTTTAATGTGGATGATTTTACAAACCCCGTATTTAAAGCAGATATCGTAGTTGACATTGATGACGCAATTGAAGCCAAGCTTAAATGCGCAGACTTCCATGAATCTCAGGTCTACGAATGGCTCCGTTATACAAATGGCGAAACCGCGCCTGAGGACAAAATTGAACGGTATGAGCGTTTCTGTCGTGGCGGCATTACCTTCGACACGAAGGACAAAGAACTGGCCAGCTTCCCCTTCTCGTACGCACTGTGCTATGCAAAAGTTGCCGCTCGCTTCAGAAAGGAGCTTATTGCAACCTACGGTCGGAAGCGGGGCAAGAAAGTTCGCTTTGCAGAAGCATTTATGCTCTCCGAATACGGCACACCCCTGACCGAGGAAACTAAGAAAATGCTTTTCCCCTTCTGATCACTGTCGGCACTATTGAGTGGGAATAATACCAAAACCTTGAAAACCCACATAAACACTGGGTTTTCAAGGTTTTGAAACATCCTGTGATAACAGTTTGATAACCTTTTAGATTAAAGAGCTTTTAACAATAAGAGGTCAAATATGGAAATAATATCTAAGAAGCGTTGTATCATTGGCGAAGGCCCAATCTGGAATGAATTTGACAGGAAACTTTACCAGGTGAACGGTTTTGCCGATGAAATTCTCGTGATAGATATTTGTACTAAGGAAGTAAAAACCCGAAAACTCCCATTTGGTGTTGCCGCAATGGCTTTTTCAACGAACGGTGAGATGATCGTTTCCTGTCAGGACGGTGCATTTATATTAAATCCCGATGATTCCCGTATACCGCTTTATGATACTGAAAAGTATGAAATTAAATACGGTAACGACGCAAAGGTGGGACCTGACGGGAAATATTATATCGGTACACAAAGCAGTAAATTTAGTGGTACAGGCGAAGCAGCAGACGGAAAGCTATACAGTATTGATAAAAACGGCGAAGTTAAGGTTCTGCTGGATGGACTTATCCTCTCTAACGGTTTTGATTGGTCTATGGATGAAAAACGCCTTTACCACACCGATAATATGACAAGAACTATCAGAGAGTATGACTTTGATAAAGAAAAAGGCGAGCTCAACTTCACCGGCAGAGATATAAGGGTGGCTGGTGTTGACGGGTTTACAATCGGCCAAAATGATTATCTCTATGTTACCCGTTGGGGATACGGGGATGTCGCTGTGGTCGATACTGCCGATATGAAGATCATAGATTATATAAAAGTCCCTGCAAACGCGCCGGCAAGCTGCTGCTTTGCGGGAGAAAATATGGATCGTTTGGTTGTAGTAACCGCAACAAACGGTGAAGATGTAAACATCGATACAAATGCGGGATATACATTCATCTGCGATGCAAAAACCAAAGGCAGAAAGCCGTATTTGTTCGGATGACGCGTATTTTATACGCGTATTGGTATTTTTCATAAAACCTCCGGCGATGCCGGAGGTTTTTTATAAGAGGTTGTTATGTATTCAAGAGTCTATGTAGAGATCACCAACATCTGTAATATGCACTGCTCCTTCTGTCATGGGCATAAACGCCCGCCCAAGAGGATGTGCCTTCAGGAGTTTACCCATATCCTTGACCAGTTGGCCGGGCAGACAGAATATATCTACTATCACCTCATGGGCGAGCCTTTGACCCATCCCGAGCTGCCATTATTTTTAAAGACCGCGGCCCAACGGGGCTTTCGGTCTGTAATCACAACTAACGGAACACTCCTGAAAAAGCGGGGACACGAGATCATTACCGCCGGGGTACACAAAGTCAGCATTTCCCTGCACAGCTTCGAGGGGGCCGACGATGCCGCTTACCGGCGCTACCTCAGCGAGGTGGCAGAATTCGGCGATTCTGCCGCCAATGCGGGCATCCTTGTTGTCCTGCGCCTTTGGAACCGGGGATACGACGGCGGCCGCAATGCCGTGGCGGTGGATTTTCTCCGTTCCCACATTGCAGGGTCTTGGGCAGAAAACAGCCGGGGCATCCGGATCCGGGATAAATTTTACCTGGAATGGGGTGACCGTTTTCAGTGGCCCGATCAGGAAGCGCCGGTGCAGGGAGAGAAATTCTTCTGCTACGGGATGCGGGATCACTTCGGTATTCTCTGCGACGGCACAGTGGTTCCCTGCTGTCTGGACAGTGAAGGTGTCATTAACCTGGGAAATGTGTTTACCGATGAGCTTTCCGATATTCTGGCATCCCAGCGGGCTACGGCAATCGCAAAGGGATTTGAGCGCCGCACTGCCGCGGAGGATCTCTGCCGCCGCTGCGGCTATGCCCAGCGCTTCGTATAAACAAACCGATCCGTTTTAAGATATCTGATACTGGATATTGACTAACAAAACTGTGCCTGTTGCAAATCGCAACAGGCACTTATTTATGACTCAAATCCTACCAGCAGGCCGCCCTGCTCCGCGTAGAAGCTGCACAGGCCTCCTGTAGGTTCGATCCGCACATCGCTTTCGGGGAATGCAGACAATACCATCTCTTTCAGTGCCTGCGCCGCTTCCGGATTGAAGCAGTGACTGATCCGTACCTTACCGCCCCGGAAACCCATCGTCCCCATCTCCGCAAGGAGGGTCTCCAAAGCTCTCTTTTCACCACGGCACTTGTGGAGCTGCTCCAAAGTACCCTGGTCAGACGCTTTGCCTACGACCCGGATTCCCAACACACCGGCGATCTTGGCCACCGCCGGACTGACCCGGCCATTCCTTGCAAGATTTGTTAAGGACTCCAGTGAGAACAGCAGATGGGTCTGCCCCATATACTTTCTGATATCATCCCGGATCTGCGCATAGGAGCGGCCTTCTTCGATCCACTGTCTGAGCTTTTCCATGATAAGCCGCATCTCCGGACCTGTGGACAGGGTATCCAGAACGCAGACCTGGGTGCCGGGATGGGTCTGCTCATATTCTCCCTTGGCCTGCAAGGCTGACGCACAGCTTCCCGAGAGGCTGCTGGTGATCGTGACTGCAAATACACACTCCGCCCCCTCAAAGGCCTGGAGCCAGTCATGGACATTGGGGCAGGAAGTGCCGGACTTACCCTTTGTGGCCTTGATCTCATCGACCATCCGGGCCACATCCAGGCATTCATCATCTATGTATTCTGCCGCTGCCGTATTGATGGTCAGCGGTACACTGGAAAAGGAAACACCGGGAAACTGCAATACATTGGAAGAAGAATCGGAAACGATTTTAAATTTCATAGCTGACTCCTTTGATTTGACTGCTGTTATTTTACGCAATGACGCAAGGGTCCGTCAAGAAAAAATGGGTCAGAAACAGTAAACTGTTTAAAAATGCACATCTCCGCCTGGTAGAATCGTCTACCAGGCGGAGAATTTTTCAAATCATATGGAATTATTCCTTCTCGGGCAGGATTGTGTTGACTATGATGCCCAGGATCAGTGCGCAGGCGATGGCTGTCAGGGTAACCTTGCCAAAGGATACGGACAGGCCGCCGATGCCACAGATCAGGATGGTAGCAACCACAAACAGGTTTCTGCTTTCGCCCAGATCCACATTCTGGATCATCTTCAAACCGGAAACGGCAATGAAGCCGTACAGGGTGATGCAGACACCGCCCATGACACAATTGGGGATGGATGCCAGGAAGGTAACGAAGGGATCAAAAAAGGAGATGGCCATGCAGAGGATAGCTGTGGACAGAATGGTGACCACGGAAGCATTGCGGGTAATAGCAACGCAGCCAACAGATTCGCCGTAAGTTGTGTTGGGGCAGCCGCCGAAGACTGCACCGACCATAGAGCCGATGCCGTCACCCAGCAGGGTTCTGTGCAGGCCGGGCTCTTCCAGCAGGTCAGAGCCAATGATGGAGGACAGGTTCTTGTGGTCAGCAATGTGTTCCGCAAACACAACAAAGGCCACCGGAATGTAGGCAACCGCAACGGTGGCAATGAAAGCGCCGTCGATCTCTCTGACTCCCTTCAGCGCCTCCACGAAAGTGAAGCCGGGAACAGAAATGATGTTCATATTCTGGAAGGCCGCAAAGTTAATGACCTGCAAAGCCACATTGTTGGTAGCGATACCAATGACGGTGAAGATAGTAGCGGTCACATAGCCCACCAGGATACCCAGAATGAAGGGGATCAGCTTGGTCATCTTCTTGCCGCAAACAGAGAACAGAACCACGGAGAACAGTGTCACCAGACCGCAGATCAGAGCCACATAGGGGCTGCAGGCAGATGCGCCGTCCACCATGACCTTGCCCAGGAACAGGTCAGCCACAGCATTGGGTGCCAGGCTCAGACCGATGATGGCAACGGTAGGTCCGATAACCACAGCGGGCATCAGCTTGTTGATCCAGTTGACACCGACGAACTTAACCACGACAGCGATGACCACATACACAAGACCGGCAAATACAGCGCCCAGAAGGATGCCTGCATACCCGGCAGATGCGGAAGCAGCGCCGCCGAAGGCAGCAAACATAGAGTTGATAAAGGCAAAGGAAGAACCCAGGAACACGGGGCTGCGGAACTTCGTAAACAACAGATAGACAATGGTGCCTGCGCCTGCGCCAAACAGGGCAGCAGCCTGGCTCATGCCATTGCCGATGATACTGGGGACCGCGATGGTTGCAGCCAGAATCGCCAGGACCTGCTGAAACGCGAATACCAGCATCTGTCCAAACTTAGGCTTGTCTTTGACTCCGTAGACCAAATTCATTTTATGACCTCCAATATTTTATTTAGCCGTGTTGATTATACTGCCGCGGAGTCGTAAAGGCAAGAGATTTTTTATATATTGTCGAAAAATTCCCTATTTCGATTATATTTTATATGCAATTAGCCCGATTTCCTTACTTGGGAATTGTGATCGTCAGTACGATCTGACTGTCCGTTTCCCGGCGCTCTGAAACTGCCGGGATCCCGGAGCGTTGGATTTTTGCTAAAGATTGATTTAAGCTGTTTAAAAAAGCGCCTACATTGGCTGTTCCTTTTTTCGGTTCTTTCCTTGTGACCAAAGATTCAATGTACTGCTCCGCCTGGGCAACGCCCATTTTGTATTTGACCATGTGGGCGATGGCAATGAGCTTGTCCTGTTCCTCCGTCAGTTTTAACAAAGCCCTTGCGTGGCGCTCTGTCAGTTCCCCCTCCCGCAGGGCCTCCAGAACCTGGGGGCTGTGTCTTAATATCCGCAGCTTATTGGCTACCGCGCTCTGGCTTTTGCCGATGACCTTTGCGGCCTGCTCCTGGCTCATAGACCATTGCTCCATTAAAAGGGAGATCCCCCGGGCCTCTTCAATAAAATCCAGATCCTGCCGCTGCAGATTTTCTACCAGGGCCGTCATGCCCGATTCCTTGTCGTCCATATTCATAATGATACAGGGGATCTCCGTCAGACCCGCCATCCGGGCGGCCCGCAGCCGCCGCTCTCCGGCGATCAGCTCGTAAGTAAGCCCCACCCGTCGCACAGACAAAGGCTGCAAGATCCCATGCCGCTGAATGCTCTGAGCCAGTTCTGCCAACGCCTCCTCGCGGAATATTTTTCGTGGCTGGGCCGGATTGGGCAGAATGGCCCTGGCCGGCAAAAACACCACCCGTCCGGTTTCCATGTATGTTTTCAGTTTTTGGCATTGCATCGCCCGTTTCCCCCTTGTGCGTTAGTAAATTTCATTTTATCCGCACACCACTGGGAATTCCCACGAAAAGCGCTTGAGAAAATGGATTTTTCTCCACAGCTTTCTCCCATCTGCTGTAAATAGCGGCAAAATTTGAAAAAAGGGATTTACATTTTCTTTCTTTTCGTGTATCATATCCACGAACAGAGTAGGAAACCTCGCGTGAAGTGCTGCCGGAATGGGGAGTTGTGTGGCAGACGAAGGACTTTGTCCGCGATGAGGCTTCCGCACCCGCTGCCCAAAATTGGATCGCCTCCATTTTGTTGGGTGTACTCAGTCCGACAAATGTGGGCTGATACGACAATACCCTGTATTCACACTCCCTTGTGCTTTGCACAGGGGATTTTTTGTTGAACGGGGCCGTTTCAGCCAACCATCTGCCTAATTCAGGAGGTTTTTATTATGGCAAGAATTCAAAAGTCCACAACCATTTACCCCCATCCTTTTTCGAAAGCTTACTGGCGGGATGCAGCCGCTGAGCTGAAGGACATCAAGATGCTGGTTGTCACCGCGCTGATGATCGCCCTGCGCATCGCCCTGAAGCCCTTTGCCATCTACATCGGACCCCAGATGGCTATCCAAACGGCCACCCTGGCTACCGCTCTGGGCGCTATGATCTTCGGACCTGTGCTGGCCATTCCGGCAGCTATCATCTCCGATACCATCGGCTTTATGATCTTCCCCACCGGTGACTACTTCCTGCCCTTTATGCTGACAGAGATCGCCAGTACCATGTTCTATGCCCTGTGCCTGTACCGGGCAAAGCCCACTGCCACCCGGGTGATCATTGCCCGGTTTCTGATCTGCTTTGTGGTCAATGTGGTACTGCAGCAGCTCATCTTCGCATGGCAGTACACCTACATGGGCAACCCCGACAAGGCCAAGGACTCCATTATGGGCATCATGACCGTTGCCCGTATCTTTAAGAATCTGTTCTTCTTCCCCATTGAGTCCGTGGTCATCACCCTGTTTTTGAAGGTGCTTGTGCCTGTCACCGTCCGCGCAAAGCTGACCTATGGCGGCAGAACCGGCCTGGATTTTACCAAAAAGCAGATCGCCGCGCTGGTACTGCTGATGGTGGTTGGCGCAGGCAGCGCCGTAGGCTATCTGACCTACCGCTACAATGATACTTCTCGCAGCGCTGACTATACCGACGCCCAGCGTGTAGAAGCCAATCAGGGCATGGCCCAGTTGGTACTGGATAAGACGGACGATTGGGATGATGAGACCGTCGTCTGCGTGGTAGACAGTGCCTTCCGTCCCATGTTTACCGATGAGACCGATTACACTGTCGCTGTCTATGTGCTGGACGAGGAAGCCTTCAACGCCGGCGTTGAAGCTACCAAGGACGATGAGACCCCCTATACCATGGACACTCTGTGGGGTTATTCCAAGAGCGGCCCCAGCAAGGACCAGTACAAGTCCCTGATCAAGGTGGCCAGTGTATCCATTGTTAAAAATGAACGCACCGGCGAGATCCTGTCCTTTGACCTTAAGCCCGTAGAATAATACATAGATTTTCTTTGACACAGGGTTTCTTTCCGGGTATAATGAAAGAAAAAACGAAGGAGATATCCCTATGCATATTGATCACGAGCATGTAGGCGGTCACGGCCACAGCCATGACCATGCCCATACCCACGAGCACACCCACAACGGTGTGGCCCACACCCATGAACATACCCACAGCCACACCCACGATCATGAGCATCCCCACTCCCATGATCACCTGCACGAGCATGGCCATGCCCATGACCACTCCCACGAGTGTAGCCACGACTGCCATAGCTGTGCTTCTTCTTGCAGCCACACCCCCATGGAAGAGCTGCTGGCACTGATGCAGTACATGGTCTCCCACAACGCAGCCCATGCCAAGGAGCTGGCAGACCTGGCGATCCAGTTGGAAAAGGCCAGCAGCCATGCGGCATACGAACAGGTGATGGCCGCCGTGTCCGACTTTGAAAAGGGCAATATGCGTTTGTCGGTAGTGCTGGCAAGCCTGAAGTAAGGAGAAGAATTATGTGCCTTTCTACTGTGTATAAGAACAAGATGGAGCCGGAAGCCATCGTTATGCGCAATGTGATGCGTATTGAGTGCAAGGACGGCTGTGTGATCCTCACCGATCTGATGGAGCGGCAGGTGGCAATTGAGGGCCAGTTGGAATCCGCCAATCTGGTGGATGGCTTTGTGATCGTCAAGGAAACTGTTTTCGCCTAAACACAACAAAACCCTGCGGCGTATGGTTCGTGTTCTTAACGGAGAAATGTGCGGGGTGCATTACCGGAAGGTCGTTTGACCTTCCGGTTTTTGTTTTGGGTTTGGGCAACTGCCCTGTCTTTGCATCCGGTGGACAGCCAAATGCTCTGCTTGCCACAGACAGAAGGGAAGGACTACAGGTTTTATCCGCACCAAAGGCTCCCTTGTGTAAAGGGAGCTGTCAAAAATCTCTGATTTTTGACTGAGGGATTGTTGTTGAAAAAACACACGTTTGCATGATATAATGTCAGCAAACAGATCAAATAAATTGAAGTTGATGGAGCGACTGGAAAATGGAGAAGTTTACAAAAGAAGCAGAGGCAATACTGATTGAGCGATTTGGAAAAGACAGCATTATTGCATTAGCAACAACTGTCGATGGAACTCCGTATGTGCGTAACGTAAATGCCTTTTATTTTGATGGCGCTTTTTATGTACTTACTTATGGTTTGTCAAACAAGATGAAACAGATTGAAGTAAATCCTATGGTTGCGATAGCAGGAGATTGGTTCACTGCCCATGGAAAAGGTGTCAATCTGGGGTATTTCGGAAGAGAAGAGAACAAAGAAATTGCAAACATGATGCGTGCAATGTTCTTTGAATGGATTGATAACGGACATAATAATTTTGATGATGTGAATACATGCATTTTGCGAATTGAACTAACGCACGGATTGTTGTTATCTCACGGAACACGTTATGAGATTGATTTTTCCGAGTAACTGACCAATTTCAGTATTACAAATGAAATAAGCATACATAAAACCACCTAAGGGTAAAGAAGGCTGGTACAGTATTAGTTGAGCTGGAGGGATTGAGATGCAATCGAAACATAACAAGCGACTAGTTCCACTGGCAAAGCAACTGAGAAAAGAAATGACAAAAGAAGAGCGGCATCTATGGTATGATTTTCTGCGTTCCTATTCTGTCCGCTTTTCCCGACAAAAAGTGCTAGGGGAATATATTGCTGATTTTTACTGCGCGGAAGCCAAACTGGTGATCGAATTGGACGGATCACAACATTACGAAACTGCTAACACACAGAAAGACGATGAACGTACCGCATTCCTGGAAGGATACGGCTTGACGGTCATCCGCATCCCCAATAATGAAGTCAGCCGAAATTTTCTTGGTGTTTGCGAATATATCGATGCTGCTGTAAAACAATCCCTCAGTCAGCCTGTCGGCTGACAGCTCCCTTTACACAAGGGAGCCTCCGCTTCCTTCCTACTGCACAATTAAACTGCCTGCACAACTCCCATTAAAGGCTTGTGCAGGCATTTATTATTTTGTGCTGTTATTCTCCGTTAAGGATACCATGCATATGCCGCAGGTCTTTTTATTCACTTTCGCTCATATGCTGCTTCGCGTTGAAGCTGTAGGGCAAGAGCTGCGGCAGAGTCACCGTCTCATAGCTTCCCCGAGGGCCGACCATGTAGATCAGAAAATCATCTGAGCAGAACTCCCGCATCACCTGGCGGCACACACCGCAGGGCGGAAAAGCGCCGGTGATCACCCCGTCCTTGCCGCCGCAAACGGCGATGGCGGTGAAATCCCGATGTCCGTCATAGACCGCCTTGAAAAAGGCGGTACGCTCCGCGCAGTTGGTAGGACTGTAGGAAGCATTCTCAATGTTACAGCCGCAGTATACACTGCCGTCAGCGCACAGCAGCGCTGCGCCCACCTGATAGCCGGAATAAGGCGCGTAGGCATGCTGCATGGCTTCTATCGCCATTTCTACAAGTTTTTCCGGGATCATAAAGTCCTCCTTACTTCGTCAAATGATCGTTTAACGCACCAACTACCAAGTTACCGTGTCATCCTGAGCGGAACGAAGTGGAGTCGAAGGATCTTCGCGCTGAAACACTGCTAAGCACTACGGGAATGCGTAGATTCTTCGACTCGCTGCGCTCGCTCAGAATGACATACTTGGGGATGCTTACGAATATAAACGATCATTTACAGTATTTCTTTAATGAAGCTTTTGCCGGGGGTATCCAAGGCTACATCCAGCATTTCCGCTACCGTAGCGGCGATATCGGCAAAGCTTCCGCGTGTTCCCAGGTTCACGGGCTTTATTCCCTTACCCAGCACCAGCAGCGGTACAAACTCCCGGGTATGGTCGGTGGTGGCCAGATATGCCGGGTCGCAGCCATGATCGGCTGTGATCATCACCACATCCCCGTCGCCCAGCGCCTCC
>JAZKYA010000033.1:0-3756 GCA_045611945.1 Faecousia sp.
TTAGGAGGCGCACGCTCTATCCAGGTGAGCTACGGGGGCATAACCACCATAGTATTGTAACGAAATTTTTCCAATCTGTCAATAAAATCGGACACATTTTTTACCCCCGCTGCCATATACTATCAGGAGTTGATTTTGCGGGGGTGAGAGTATGCGTGAGAGTGACGACTACACAGTGGATCTGGATGATCTGATCTTCGACGAGGAGGATGGGCGCCCGAGTGAGCGCTGAGCATACCGGGCAGAAATGCCCGGATTTTTCCGTTTTTAGAGGTGTTTGCGGAAAATTTTTCTTTCCTACTTTACAGAATGCCGCGTTTCGGCTATAATAATGCGGTATGTGTAAACTATTTAGGAAATGAGAGATCGACCTATGAATATCGAATTCGATGTATATAAGCAGAAGCTCAACGAGGTGCGTCCCGCTCTGGAGGCCTTGGCGGACTCTTTGAATGTGGAGGGTATGCGCAATGAGCTGGAGCGTCTGCACGCCATGCAGGAGGCTCCCGGTTTCTGGGATAATCCTGAAAAGAGCCAGAAGGTGGTGGTCAAGACCAAGCAGACCGAGATGAAGATCGAGAACTATGAGAAGATGCTGGGCTCTTGGGATGACTTGATGACCATTTGTGAGATGGCTGCCGAGGAGGATGACGACTCCATGCTGCCCGAGCTGAAGGAAGGCTTTGAACAGCTCAGCGCCGACATGGAAACCTGCCGCCTGCAGACTCTGCTGACCGGCAGCTACGATTCCAACAACGCCATGGTGTCCTTTCAGGCCGGTGCAGGCGGTACAGAGGCTCAGGACTGGTGCCAGATGCTCTACCGCATGTACACCCGCTGGGCAGAAGCCCACGGCTACACCTACAAAATCATGGACTACCAGGAGGGCGACGAGGCCGGCCTTAAGTCCGCGGATATTCTGATCGAGGGTGACAATGCCTACGGTTTTCTTAAGGGTGAGAACGGCGTCCACCGCCTTGTGCGCGTTTCCCCCTTTGATGCTAACGCCCGCCGTCAGACCTCCTTTGCCGCCATTGAGGTCATTCCGGATATTCAAGACGACAGTCAGGATGTGGAAATCAAAGCAGAGGATTATGAGATGCAGGTATTCCGCTCTTCCGGCGCGGGCGGTCAGCACATCAACAAGACTTCCTCCGCTGTTCGTCTGATCCACAAGGCTACCGGCATTGTGGTTGCCTGCCAGACAGAGAGAAGCCAGTTCCAGAATAAGGAAAACTGCCTGCGTATGCTGCGCAGCAAGCTGGTGGAGATTAAGGAGCGTGAGCACCTGGACAAGATCTCCGATATCAAGGGTGTTCAGAAGAAGATCGAGTGGGGAAGCCAGATCCGCAACTATGTGTTCATGCCCTACACGCTGGTCAAGGACACCCGCACCGGCTGTGAGACATCCAATGTCAACGCGGTTATGGACGGCGCGCTGGACCCCTTTATCAACGCCTATCTGACCTGCGCCGCTACCGGTAACTGGGTTACAAAATAAAAAGTAAAATAATATCGAATAGTACTTGCAATTTCGATTCTTCTATGCTACAATAGCTTGGCTAATGTGAAAATTATGCAAGAAGTCTGATTTTTCAGTCCGCTGACCGCGGTGAAGCGGCTGCTGAGCGGCGTGCGGAGGGAGGTAAACACAATGGGTGCTTTGGAGATCGTTTTGATCGTTTTTGAGGTTATCGCAAGCCTGGCTCTGATTCTGATTGTCCTGTTCCAGTCCGGTAAGGAGGCTGGCCTGTCCGGCGCACTGACTGGCGGCGCTGAGACCTACATGGGTCAGGGTAAGGGGGCTAACTTGGACAAGAAGCTGGCTTCCGCTACCAAGTGGGTTGCTCTGGCATGGGTCGTACTGACTCTGGTCTTGAGCTTCGTGTAAGAATGACCTTTGACCACGGGTTTATCCCGTGGTCTTTTTTCTTTGGCAAACACCCGGAAAATCATCGGCTGCAATCTTTGTTGATTTAACGGATGCCTGCCTAGACTTTTAACAGCAGATGTGGTATGATAAATTCATATCTCATGAAGGAGTATGTTTATGGAAGCGATCAAGCTGGCAGGCTTGCAGCCTGCGTCTGTTTTTGGTTATTTTGAGAAGCTGTGCTCCATGCCCCATGGAAGCGGCAACACGAAGATCATCAGTGATTATCTGGTATCCTTTGCCCAGGAGCATGGGATCCGGTATATTCAGGATGATCTGAACAATGTGCTTTTATTCCAGGAGGGTACTTGTGGATATGAGGATCATGATCCGGTGATCCTGCAGGGCCACATGGATATGGTCTGCGAAAAGGATGCTGACTGTCCCATCGACATGGAGAAGGAAGGACTGGATGTTGCCCATGACGGCCAGTGTGTCTATGCCAAGGGTACGACCCTGGGCGGCGATGACTGCATTGCGGTGGCCTATGCGCTGGCGCTTATGGCAGATAAGTCCATTCCCCACCCGCCTCTGGAAGTGATCATCACCGTGGATGAAGAAACCGGAATGTATGGCGCTGCCGGTGTAGACCTCTCTATGCTGAAAAGCCGCACGCTGATCAATCTGGACTCTGAGGATGAGGGGATCTTTACCGTGTCCTGCGCCGGTGGCGCAAGGGGAACGATCGTGCTGCCGGTACAGCGTCACGCGGTCTATGGCCCATGTGTCCGGCTGACGGTGGAGGGGCTGCAGGGCGGTCACTCCGGTGTGGAGATCCACAAGAACCGGGCCAATGCCAATAAGGTCATGGGTGAGCTGCTGAGCCGTATACAGAAACTGATGCCCCTGTGCGTCACCAAGCTGTCCGGCGGTGCTAAGGACAATGCCATTCCCCGGACCTGCCAGGTGACACTGGTCGCCATGGGTATGTATATCGAGCGGATCAACGATATTGCCGCTGAGCTGGAAAAGGAGATCCGGGAACAGTATGACGAGCCGGAGGTTCGTATCTATGGCGACGATGTGGACGCTCTGGGCGGCAATGCTCTGACAACTCAAGACACCGCCAAGATCATCGGGCTGCTGTGCGCCGCCCCCAATGGCGTACAGGCCTGGAGTGAGGATATTGAGGGTCTGGTGCAGACCAGCCTGAATCTGGGTGTTGTGAGACTGGACGGGGAGCTTCGCATGACCTTTGCGGTGCGCAGCTCTGTGAACCGGGAAAAGCGGGAACTGCTGGACTGCCTGGCGGAACTGGCAAGGTTCTATGATGCCCGCTACAGCGAGACCGGCAACTATCCGGCATGGGAGTACAAAAAGGATTCCCGGCTGCGTGATACCATGGTCAGCACCTTCCAGCGGATGTTTGGGAAAGAACCCCAGGTGGTTGCCATCCACGCAGGCCTGGAATGCGGCCTGCTCAGTGAGAAGCTGCCCGGCCTGGACTGTGTTTCTATCGGCCCGGATATGCACGATATCCATACCAGCCGTGAAAAGCTGGAGATTGAATCCACCCGCAGAACCTGGGAGTTCCTGCTGGAAATCTTAAAGACACTCTAAGCACAAAAATCCCCTCTGCCGCAGGCAGGGGGGATTCTCAGAGTGTCAAAAAAGCCGCTAATCGTCAAAAAGCGAAATAATCCAAATGTCTTTGAGGAAAGCCTTCCCCGTTTGCGGTGCCCAAAATCTCTGATTTTTGACGGATGAGGGGTGAAAAGGCTTGCTGCGCAAGGCTTTTTGACTTACTGCACAACTCGCTCTCTACCGTACCACCTGTACGCCGACGAGAGCGAGTTGTTTGTCTTTGTGGCTCCTTTGACCTC
>JAZKYA010000034.1:0-10439 GCA_045611945.1 Faecousia sp.
GGAGCTGACCGCTGCCGGTGTGCTGCCGGAGGACTATGATTTTGAGGCCCATAAGAAGCTGGTTCCCATGCAGCCCGGGGATGTACCGGTGACCTATGCCGATACCGCTGCCCTGGAAGCGGACCTGGGCTTCAAGCCCAACACCTCTCTGCGGGAGGGCCTGCGCCGTTTTGCCCGGTGGTATAAGGAATTCTATCAAGTATAAAAGAAGCGGCAGAATCCCGTCTGGGATTCTGCCGCTGTGGTTTATCGGAATCTACACGAAAAATCAATCAAAATGCAACATGCCGAACTGCTCCGGCGTGTGGTAGATGGACCGGCCCTCCCGGGCGACCATATTCCAGGCCAGGTAATGGGGCTTAGCCAGCAGGTCACCGCATTTGTAGAAGTTTGCCCGGATGGTCTTGCCGGGGGCGGCGGTGAAACCGGGGAAGAATCTGCGGATAAAGCGGTAGGGAACCCGGAAGCAGATGCTCCAGCCGCCTTCGTGGAAGCTGACCGCAGGATCAAACAGCTCCTGCTTCTGGTTTTCAATGGGGATCAGACGGGTCAGCTCGTCAATACTGGGCCCAAAGCCCAGGAACATGCAGCCGTTGGGATTAAATTCTATGTTGAAGTAGCGCAGGTCGCCCTCCTGGGGGCAGAAGAAGAATTCCAGGCAGCTATCCTGGCAGGGCATTCCCAGAGGGTCAGTCACTTCCCGCCGGATCTCACTTTCGTTTGTGGTCAAACGGACCAGCAGGGCATCCTCCGTGTAGCAGATCTGGGCATAGGCCGTGGCATCAGATTCCCAGGATCCAACCTTTTCCTGGACCGGTATCACCGGCACAGCTTCCCAATCGACGGATTCCCCGGCAAAGGGGATATAGGCTTCTTTCATAGTTTCCATCCTTTCGTATTTCGCTCTGCATGCCACACAAGGCCAGACAGCGCTTTTTATCAATATACCACGGTTGGTGCCATATTGCAATGGTGTGTTTATGTGTAAACTTTGTGTTAAATCCTGCCGCCTATGGCGGAAGGAACCCGTTGACGCTTGATTTGCCGGATATCCTATGGTATAATGACTGGAAGAAAATTGTAGACCCATCTCCCTGTACACAGAAAGGAACATCACCATGACACCCCTGGAAGCAAGCATACAGAACATAAAGAAGATGAAGGGCCAACCCCTGAAAAAGCAGATCGAGTACATTGTTACCAACTTCTGGCTGCCGATTGTGGTGATTCTGGTATTGATCATATCCGCCGTCTCTCTGGCAGTCCATTGGGCAACCATGAAACCCACCGCCCTGAGCGTCTGCTGTGTGAATATCCCTTCGGAATCCGGGCAGTTGGATGGTTACCTGCAGGACTTTGCCGGTGCCCAGGGAATCGATACCCAGCAGTACCAGTTGGACAGCCGGCAGATGTACCTGGGCAGTGACGCGGAAGCAGATTATGAGATGGTACAGGTGTTCAATGCCATGCTGGCCGCGGGAGATATGGATGTGCTGGTGTCAGACCACGAAACGCTCATTAGCTGCGCCTATCAGGAGCTTTGCGCCGATCTTTCCCAGACGCTGACTCAGGAGCAGATGGATACCCTTGCTCCCCATTTCCTGTATATTGATATGGCCTTTTTGGAGACAATAGATCCTTTCTCGCAGGAGGAGATCCAGTTCCCGGATCCTGCCAAGCCGGAGCAGATGGAGCGGCCGGTCCCTGTGGCCATCATGCTGCAGCCGGAGTGGGAGTTTACCCAGGCCTGCTCTCCTTATGCCTATAAGGGCTTTGCGGTGGCGCTGTTCAGCAACGGCAAGAACGCTGACAACGGCCGGGCGTTTTTACAATATATTCTGGAGCAGAAGGAGAGTTAAGCATGGCAAAGGTGAAAATGAGCAAGCACTATTATCCGGACCGGCATTGGCTGCGGTATGTGGATGAAAACGGTATGGTGAAACAGGTGAGTCTATCCGGCTGCGCCAACAGCTTCCGCCTGGCTACCAGTAACGCCTATGATACCGGCGACGGCCTGCGCAGTGTTGGCTGGCGGTATGAAGAGAATGGCTGCCTGGTCTATGAAATGTTCTCTGTGGGCCATCTGCAGCTCTATATGCCTCTGCAGCCGGGCCTGGTGGACAGACTTTGCTGTCTGCTCCGGGGTCAAAAGGTGCAGGAGGTCTACCGCGGCAAGCTGGAAGCCTTTGAGCGGGCGCTGAACGCGGGCGGCTGGAAAACTGTCGAAAAGCCCCGTGGAGCCTGAGAGGAGCAGAGCGTATGAAATTTCTCAACTATGACAGCCCGTTCATGGCAGAATGCCGCAAACTGGTGGATTTTGTCCTGGTAGGTCTGCTGTGGATGCTGGCATCCATTCCGGTGTTTACCTTTGGCGCGGCTACCACGGCGATGTATTATACGCTGGAAAAAAAGGTCCGTACCGAGGAGGGGAAGCTCTGGGCCACCTTTTGGGGGCGCTTCCGCAATGAATTCAAGCAGGCCACACTTTTGTGGCTGATCGGCTTTGTGATCACCGCGGCGGTGGCTGGAACGGTCTTTCTTTTGTGGCGGGGCCGTCTGCACAGTCTCGTATTCGCGCTGATTCTGGTGGTGGTGCTGTTCACCGCCGGTTGGCTGCAGCTCTGGTACGGCTACCTAAGCAGATTTGAGGATACAAACCGGGTGCTGCTGGCCAATACCTTCCGGATCGCGATGATCGGCCTGCCCAAGCTGTTGGTGCTGGACCTCATTTGTGTGGCGGCTCTTGCGGCGGCTGAACTGCTGTTCTTCTATTCCCCCCCCATACTGTTCCTGGTCCCCGGCATCTATGGGGGACTGACCAATGCCATGCACCGCAAGATATTCCGGCCCTACGCCCCGGAGGAGACTGTCTTAGATGAATGCCTTCCCGATAGCGAAGCGCAGGAACCATAAAGTTAATTCCGCCCTGTGTCAATCACAGGGCGGAATTTATTTCATCATGGCTGCTGCGCAATGGGTGTTTTGCTGATCTCCAGAGGTGTGTCAGTACCCGGCGCGGTGGTGACCGTGTAGGTTACGGTAATGGGCGTATCCGGCTTGGTGGAAAACTGGTCCATAAAACCAAGGGTCATACCGTTATAGGTTTTCAGTTTGACCGTTTGGCCGTTGGATGCGGTGAAACCGTCCACGCTGCCGCCAGCGGGGGCGAAGAAGTAGGCCACACCCCGTATGGCGCCGTTCAGCCCCGCAGAAATGTAGTAGGACGCTGCGTTGATCTCTTCTTTTGTGATGTTGTTGGAGAAGGTCACCGTGATGGGATAGGAGTAAGAACCGTCCGCGTTTTTGGTGGGCTCTCCGATCTGGGTGTCCATCAGCAGAAACCAGCCCATCTTACTGGGGACGACGCCGTTAAAGTAGATGCCGGCTTCCGGATTCTGGGGGTCTTTGTTCAGTCCGCCGCTCCAGCCCATATCCATCACGAAAGCCTGTTCCTGCTCGTCTTTCATCCACAGCATCAGCGTTCTGTCGGCAATGCTCTCTTTCATCACGGGAAGATATGCCAGTACCCGGGAAGCGGAGATGTTATCGGTCAGCGTTTCCATGGTTTTCTGAGCCGCGTCAGCGAACAGTTGGTCAGAGATCGTCTCTCCGTTCGCTATGGGATGCTGCCGGTTGAAGTATTTGAAGTAGATATCATGTATCAGCACCCTTGTTGCGTTGTCTCCGTTGAGCACCAAGCCGTCAAACAATTCGATTTCCCCATCCATTACGGCCAGAAGCCGCTGAACGATATGGGGTGTGGCGGAGATCACACCGGAAACGCTTTCGTGGTGTTTTTGCTCGTAGGAGGAGGCCCAGATATGCCCAACCCGTTCAAAATCCGGGCATAGATCCGCGTCACGGGGCGCCTGTATGCCGCTTAAGTAACTGAACAGGTCATATTCTTCCTGGGTGATCTGGATATTATTGGGCGTACCCCAGGTCAGAAAATTGATTACGGTTTCAAAATTGCCCAGGGTCATAACGCCGTCCTCAATCCGAAGGGTGCCCATAGAGCCGGGGAAACCGCCCGAGGCCCGGATCTCGGAGGGATTCTGAACAGCGATCAGATAAAGCCGGTCCTCCTGGCTGCCAAGCATGGCCTTGAGCATAGACAGAACCGTGGGATTTTCATGGTAGGTATCCAACAGGCTGTTTGCTGTGTCCAGATATTCTGTAAGCTTTCCCTCACTGTCAAAGAAACTGAGGTCTATGGAATTGGCGGCCTCCACCAGCTCTTCCAGCTTCGGCATGACGGACCCGGCAAAATCGATATACGCGTAAAGCAGCGTCATGTCATAACCGTCCCCAACACGAAGGGCGGAGAGGGGGCGTGTTTCCAGCAGCTCGATGGCGGGCAGCAAGATCTCCGGGATTGCCATGTCAACGGCATCCAGCAGCGCGTATATGCTGTCCCCCTGGGGAATGAGATGTATCAGAAAGGGGATCTTATCCATGAATGCCCGGACAGCGGCAATATCCTTCCGGGCAGTTGACAGCTTGTTTCTTGCGCTTTCCAGGTTATCCTGCTTGATATCCTGTAAGGCAGACATCAGATTGCCTTTGATGGCCTTGACGGTATCCAGCAGTTCCGTTATGGGCAGCGCGCTTTGGGTTTCCTGGGTTGCGTCCGGCCCGGTGGGGTCTATACTTACCGCAGGCCTGGAAGCCGGACGGATGCACAGAAGAACCAGCGAAACGGCTAGGACCAATATCGAAACAGCGAGCAGTATGCTCCTGGCGTTTATGCGGTGTGATTTTTCCATAATGATGCTCCTGTTTTGTAGGGGGATGTGGTTGAAAAGCCTTTGTTATACAGCCTATTTTACATCATTTGCAGGCAATGGTCAACGAGTAAATGTCGGATATGCTGCGGCGGCACTTTTTTATGGAAAAGGGACGGGCGGTAAGGAATAGGCTTTAGCCATGGAGGTGAGGCCCATGACCGCCGCTTTGTGGCTTGTCTTAAGCAGCCTGTTCTATTCACTGCAGCTTCAAACGGGGAGCTTCCCCAAACCGCTGACCGAGGAGGAGGAAAAACACTACCTGGCCCTTTCTGCCCAGGGGGATCTGGATGCCAGGAATGTTCTCATTGAGCGCAACCTGCGCCTGGTGGCCCATGTGATGAAGAAGTATTGATGCGCGAGCAAACTCCCTGTGGAGGACACTAGGGGAGCTTCTGTCCGCTGACTATAACCATCATACAAGAATCTGCTATGCAGCAATGCTGACTGCCTAAATGAAAGTTATTATCCCGCCCTGCTTTACTGTAGGGCGGGATAGTTTTTGCATAAATCATATTTGTTATTGAGTGGGATCTGTGGGTGTTGTTAATCGTTGGTTGATTATCTCAAGTTGATCGGAAAGTTCATTGATTGCGTCGGATAGCGATGTGACATCTTGCCGTTCCATAATGTCTGCAAATGACTGGTTAATACTGATCAATTCGTCTAGGATATCTTGATCTGTTGGCTTGCTTTGAATTTCTTCTTGAATCGCTGTTACTTGCTTGTTGATGTCATGAAGATACTTTTCTTCGGCACGATTGAATAACGGGAATATGTTGCCAATGATAACAGAAATAAGAGAAATTCCAATTGCAACCCATGCAACAACCAAATTGCGACGTTGTGATACTTCTTCAAATGTCTTAAATTTACTTTGACGATAGACCTGCAATGTGCTGGTTGCTATTATTTTTTTGTCAATAAACTCCTCGCACATTACAAAGTGCTCATGGTTTATTTGCCACTTATTCGTAATATAGCCTGGTGTCTTCTTTGTCGCTGTAAAATGTGTAAAGATAGTGGGAAGATTATTCTGTGTAGTCGTGTCATCTATTGTATGATGTGAATTCCACAGAGGAGCGTTATCTTGTTTTATGGGCTGCTGCTTTTGTTCAAAGAAAATACTTAGGTCTTCTGAGGTAACAGGTTTGCTAACATCCAGAACAAGCGCTTCTCTTCTTAGGAATGCCCATAAGGCGATAAAATCGATTATGTCTGCAAAATTGTCTGCTACTAGATAGTCGTTCTGCAAAAAATCAAAACGATATTTATGACCGGAGAATTCGACAATTTCTGAATCAATTTTCATATCCAATTGAGCAGGAATAGTTGTAGAGATTGGATTCTCGTTTAATTCGTGCGTGAATTTATTGATTACTGGCGAGGTATCAATTACTTCGCCGGCATTGTTATATGTTTCAGTGAAAATTGTTCCGCCTATTTTCTTGAAAAGCTATGTTTGCCCGTTTTCGGAAGCCTCAAACTTCGTTTGCAATTCGTTTTTGCTATATTGTTGTGTTTTGCCTTTGTTAAATGTACGAATGTATGTAGGAATATCGTATACTCGTCCATTAATTATTTCTTTGACAATTTCTTTTTGGTGAGGTGTAAGTTTCATAATAAACCTCCTTAATTCTATTTGGTTTTATAATAACACACATTTTACGAAGAAACTAGGCCTAAGAATACAGCGGTTAAGATGGTACATTCGACATGTATGCAATTCTTAAGTAATATGAGGGCAGAAATCAAACAAAGGAGGAAAGAATATGCAAACTGATTTTGAAACCATGGGCGGAGCATACACCAGAGAGGGCGACTACTTGCTGCCCAATTTGGAGGTGCCGGAGAGTCCAAAGAGCGGCATCTGGGGTGAGCGGCGGCGCAGGTATCTGCAGACGAGTCAAAAGGCTCTCTACACGGCGATGCTGCTGGGTGACACTTTGAATGCCCACCTTGCGGAAGTGGACGAGTCAGCAACAGAGATGTTTGATCGGCTTGTAGAACAGATGAAAAGCCGCGATTGCATCACGGAAGAATTAAAAGCAGCTAATCAACTGGAATGGGTACAGCGGATGAATGCGATCCACCATGAGGCTACCGAGGTAGTAATGAAGGAGTTGATCTACATATGAAAATGCCCAAAAGGATTTTGGTTCTCAGCCAGTCAGAATACCGGCTCATGCTCCAAGGGTTGCTCCATTTTCGCAACAAACTGATCGAACAGGGCAGATATGCCGATCCGGTGAACGAGCTTTTGATGAAGCTGCAAAAGGCAAGGAGGTACCGATATGGATGATATTTCTAAACGATTAGAGGTTTACATAAAATCTCATAAATTTGATGGCGGCACCAGCGAGTGCGAAACCGTCTTGGACCAAATTTATCAGGCCTACGCAGCGTCCCACGAAAGCGATCCACCGGAGATCGGTGAGGGATTCAAGGAGTTGGAAGAATTTCTCTGTACACTACCGCTGGATGATAACAACGCGGTGTTCAACCTCTGTTGTCGTCTTTGCACCGCCTATGAACACAAAGCCTTCCTCGACGGCTTGCAATATGGAGCACACTTAATCGCTGAGTTGTATGCAGACAAGATAGGTGATTCCTATGAATCTTGATGTCCACATGATTGTGCCTATTTCCGAAGCAAATAAAGATTTTGCTCGTGTCATGCACTTGGCAGACAGCTATGGCCGCGTTGTAATTCTCAAGAATAACAAGCCCAAATACTTGCTGATCGATTTGGATCAAGAATCGTTGATCTACGATCTGACAGATGAAGAGAAAATAGAAATCGCCTCTAAGCGAATTATGAAACAGTACAAACCAGCCTATGAGGAACTAGCAAAAACCTAAAAACTAAACTGGACGCAGAAATCGGAAAATGACCGTCTCTGCGTCCTGCTTTTTATGATTGCTTTCTTTCCTTTAAACGCCGATAGAAGGTGGAGCGGGAGATCTCCAGTCGCCGCAGCGCTTCATCCTCTGTTATCTTCTTTTTGTCAAAGTCGTCGGCTATCCGACCAAAGAGGTTAGGATCAACAGAAAGCTTCTTTCTGCCGGTGTACTTGCCCTCGTTCTTTGCTCTTGCAACACCTTCATTGTGATGATTCTTGTTTCTCTTGTTGTCCAAGGATTCCTGGAGCATAAGAAGATTCAGCAGCAAACTGCTTTCGGCTTCGCTGATGATACGATCCTCAGATTCATCCCAAATCTGCGCACCGCTGCGCAGAATATCCAGCAGATACTGCCGCAGCTGACGAGAAGTAGACGCGACGCTGTGCAGACCCTTGATAGAAACACAATCACTGGGTTGAAGATTTGCAGGAAGCAAATCAATGCTTTCAAAGATAATACGGCGAGGTGCTTCGGCCCGTTCAACAATCAAGTTATCTGTACCGCAACGCATATTGCTACGCAGCAGCCATTCAAAGCGGTCATAATAATCCAGACCAACCTCATCCAAAAGCTCCCACAGATCCTCCCGGCCTTCGCTGGGGGTGCGCTCAGAAATAAAGTAGGGTGTCATGTTGACACGATAGTACCGCTCCAAACGCAAGGACATATCCAAGCCGGGAATGCCCTGGAAAATGGATGCGGGCAAAGTGTCGATTACACTCCATTCGGGAGAGAAAATATATTGAAAGTTTTGTTCATCGAACCGTTCAAAGTCCACACGGCTGACAGCATACTTATCTCCGCTGCGATCCACAGCATAAATAATACCGCTGTTGCGATAGTAGGGCTTGCCGCTTAATGGATTCGTATATTCGTTTTGTATTTCGTAGCTTCGTGCGATGGGCCTCATAGGGCACTCCTTTCCGCTTACAGCATACGGTACGAATACATCAGGATCTTTTCATAACGCTGCTGCAGCATAGTTTTGTAGAACCTCTTTCGCAGTTCAGAGATTTCTTCGATTTCGTCAATGATTTTGTTAATGCGTTCCAGATCGATTCGTGGAACAATGCGCTTCAATGCTTCATTGCAGGCTTCAAATTGCAGGCTGCTGACGACTTCAAAATAAGAGCTTTTTCTGTTCTTTACCTTAATATGAGAAGTGGGAAACTGGTAGATACGCTTGTCAATTTCTTCCTGGCTGGCAAGCACCTCTGCAATCTTTTCATCCGTGTTCAGCTTGGGATACAGACTGGAACCGTTATCATACACGGGCGCAATCCGGTATTTGTTATCTCTTTTGATGAATCCCCAGTTGCCGCCGTGCCGGTCAAAATTGCCGATCAGTGCATCTACGATAAACATATCCCAAAATCGTTCAATGGTTTCTGCAACATTGGTGGATTTCATATTTTCCGTCAGCATGGCAGTGATGTCTTCATAGGTGTACTGATAAAGCTCTTTATCCCGTTCCAAAGAGCCTTCGCCCACACCGTTGAATGCTACTAAAGCATCCTCCGGCTCCAAGAAGTTTTTCATTACAACTACATTCTTGCCATCGTAGGTGCCTAGGAAGGTTTCCTGCACAGGGATGTCAATGCTTTGAAAAATATGGCTGCCTAAATACTCGGATACATAATTGTAAGTCAGACCAACTTCGGAGTTCTTCTGAAATTTGACAATATATCTATGCCCATCAATGATGATTTCAAACTTCTTCTCAGCACCGGAGAACATCACCGGTGTCTTTTCATACTTTGAGTAATCTCGCATAACAGCCTCCTACTCTTTGTGGTATTACTATTATAGCCATTAACACAAAAAGTGTCAATAGAATATTGTGACATTTTGACACAAACTAAATGACTAATTAAAGTGTAACAGCGCTACAGCTTCAAGATGAAACTGTAGCGCTAATGTTGACATGCCAAATTATTATTTTGCGTTTACAATTATTTTTTAATAAGACTGTCTTCAAACTGCGTATCGATGACACCTTGCAGGTCATTTGCGAATTTTCGCATTTGTTCTAGTTTCCGCTTCTGGAAAAACGAAACAAGGTTATAGCAATTAATAGCTGTGGCACAAACGACACCAATTGCAATGATTAGTATGAGCATTGAGCTTATCAACGTGGACACATCTGTTTGTCCATCGATTATTTCGGCAAAAACAGCCAACAGCAAAGGAATCAGCGTAAACGTAAATTCTAGCAGCGTATAAAATTCTCCGGCTCTGAGCGTTTGTCTCGGAGCCGGAGTATATTATTTGGATTGGCAGTCTGCCACGGCATTCCAAGGCAGCAGCTTCTTCACTGTATTCAAATCCGTCAGATCTGCATCCTTTGCCTCCCTCAGCAGCCAGGTCAGATATTTATATGGATCCAGTCCATTCTCAATAGCTGTCTGGATTAGGCTGAACATCACCGCACTACCGGTGGCACCCTTCGGAGTATTTGCAAAAAGGAAGTTCTTCCGGTCAATGACGAAAGGCTTAATACTCCGTTCTGCCCGGTTGTTGGAGATCTCCAGCCTGCCGTCCTTCAGATAATTGGTCAGGTAAGGCCACTGCTCTTTCAGGTAAGTAAACGCTTTGCCCAGGGCAGACTTTGGAGCTGCTGTTCTGGAATTTGCCCATGCAAGAAGCGCGTCTAAAACGGGTTTCCCCTGCTTCAGCCGCTGTTCATACCGTTCTTCTGGTGTTAATTCCGCAATCTCCTGTTCTATTCCGAAAAGAAGGTTGCAGTAGGCC
>JAZKYA010000035.1:0-42076 GCA_045611945.1 Faecousia sp.
CATCCACGGCGTGTGTGACCGGTGTGCGGCAGACTTTGACCGGGACGAGAACATTCCTATGAATGTGGTTCTGGTTACTGAGCTGAGCAACGAAGAAAACGAAGACGAATGGGTATTCCCTCTGGAGGGAGACAGCGCCGATTTGGAAGATATTATTCGCACGGTTTTCGTGCTGAATATGGATTCCAAACTGCTGTGCAAGCCGGATTGTAAGGGTATCTGCTGCAGATGCGGCAAGAACCTGAATCACGAGGCTTGCAGTTGCCAGAAGGAGCTCGATCCCCGTTTTGCTGCTTTACGGCAGCTTCTCGATAAGTAATCTCAAGAATGAATGCTGTTAAAGCAGATTGACCAAGGAGGTGTCATCCATGGCTGTTCCTAAGTGTAAAGTGTCCAAGGCTCGACGCGACAAGCGTCGTGGCTCCAACTGGAAGCTGGCTGCCCCCAGCGTGGCAGTGTGCTCCAAGTGTGGCGAGCCCGTTATGCCACACAGAGCTTGCAAGGCTTGCGGCAACTACAATGGCCGTCAGGTTCTGGCTGCCAAGGCTGACTAAGGCAGGAAAAGCGAAAGCGCAGAGGAAGGCTGGAAGCCTTCCTCTTTTTCCATGTACCCATTGATTTCGACAGCCGTTTATGGCATAATATATGGTAATATCTTTGGAAAGATAAGGATGTGATGTTCATGGCAAAGCCTTTGGTGGCCATTGTGGGCCGTCCCAATGTGGGCAAATCCATGCTGTTCAATAAGCTGACCGGACACCGTACCTCCATCGTGGAGGATACCCCCGGCGTCACCCGTGACCGGATCTACGGTGACTGTGAGTGGTGCGGCCGTCAGTTCTCCCTGGTGGATACGGGCGGTATTGAGCCTGGCACGGAGAATGATATGCTTAAATTTATGCGCCGCCAGGCGGAGATCGGCATTGAACTGGCTGACTGTATCGTGATGGTAGTGGATGTCAAAACCGGCATGACCGCTGCCGACCAGGATGTGGCGGCTATGCTGCGCAAGAGCAAGAAGCCTGTGGCCCTGGCTGTCAACAAATGTGACAGTGTGGGTCCTACCAATCCCGATGTGTACGAATTCTACGGTCTGGGCATCGGCGACCTGTTTGAAGTCTCCGCCATCCACGGCCACGGTACCGGTGACCTGCTGGACTGGTGCCTGGAGCAATTCCCCGAAGAGGAGGAATTGGAGGATTCGGATGAAGTCATCAAGGTGGCGATCGTTGGCAAGCCCAATGTGGGTAAGTCCAGCCTGTTAAACCGGATCCTGGGTGAGGAGCGTGTGATCGTTTCCAACATTGCCGGTACGACCCGGGATGCCATCGACAGCTATTTTGAAAACGAAACAGGCAAGTACTGCTTCATCGATACCGCCGGTATGCGCCGCAAGAGCAAGGTGGATGACGCCATCGAAAAATTCTCCAACATGCGCACCATCAACGCCATCGAGCGGGCGGATGTATGTTTGATCCTGGTCGATGCCAATGACGGCGTTACCGAGCAGGATACCAAGATTGCGGGCCTTGTTCATGAGGCAGGCAAGGCAGCCATCATCGTGGTCAACAAGTGGGACGCGGTGGAAGAGAAGCAGACCAACACCATGCGTGATAAGGAGCTGGCTGTCCGTGAGGGACTGAGCTACATGACCTACGCGCCTGTGGTGTTTCTGTCCGCGCTGACCGGTCAGCGGGTGGACAGGCTCTATCAGGTGATCCAGGATGTGAACAGGCAGAACACCAGCCGTATTACTACCGGCGCGCTGAACAGCATTCTGGCAGAGGCTACCGCCCGTGTGCAGCCGCCTACGGATAAGGGCCGCCGGCTGAAGTTCTACTATATGACCCAGGCCAGCACCAAGCCGCCCCATTTTGTTATCTTCTGCAACGATGCCCGGCTGTTCCATTTTTCCTACCAACGGTATCTGGAAAACCAGATCCGTGAAGTGTTCGGATTGGAGGGAACACCCGTACGGATCACGATTCGCCAAAAGGGCGATAAGGAGGAATAAGTATGATCTATTCCCTTGTGATCGGTATTCTGGTCAGTTATCTGCTGGGAAATCTCAATGGGGCTGTATGCATATCAGCACTGATGCACGATGATGTGCGCAGCCATGGCAGCGGCAATGCGGGCCTTACCAATTTTGTTCGAAATTACGGCGCGGGCCGCGCACTGTATGTGGTCTTGATCGATGCAGGCAAGGCGGTGCTGGCATGCCTGGTTACCGGGTTGCTTCTGGAACCCTATGATATGGGATTGACGGGGCTTGCTATCGGCGGCACGGCCGTGATGCTGGGCCATGTTTACCCGGCGCTGCTGGGTTTCCGGGGCGGCAAGGGCATTCTCAGCGGCCTGTTTGTAGGATTGATTGTGGATTGGCGTATTGGTATCACCATTTTGGCCATATTTATGGTCGCCTATCTGCTGACCCAATATGTTTCCCTTGGATCTGTGCTTGGCGCGACGGCCTTTGTTGTGGGCTTTATCGTTCTGTACCATGATGCCCCCGTGGTCATGGCCTGTGGCATTTTCATGGGTTTGCTGTCAATCTTCAAGCACCGGAAGAATATCGCCCGGCTGGTCAAGGGCCAGGAGCGGAAAACCCAGCTTTTCGGGAAGGGTAGAGGGAAATGAATACTGCTGTCATAGGAAGCGGCGCCTGGGGTACAGCCCTGGCGGTCCGCTTATGGAAGAACGGACACTCTGTCATCCTGTGGAGCCACGACCCAAAGAAGGCGGAGCAGATGGGCAGCACACACTGCAATCCTCGGCTGCCCAATATAGTGCTGCCGGATGCCATTATCCACTCGGCAGACAATGGCTGTGTCAGTGGCTGCAAGCTGGTGGTGATCGCCTGCCCGTCTTTCTCCATACGGGAGGTATGCCGTGGTATCGCGCCGTACCTTCTTAAGGATGCGGTGCTCGTATGTGCCACAAAAGGTATCGAGGATGGGACTCTGCTGCGTATGAGCCAGGTCGTTGCCCAGGAAACTGGCAGGGAAGCGGTGGTGCTCACCGGTCCCAGCCATGCGGAGGAAGTGGCCCAGGATATCCCAACCGGATGTCTGGCTGCCTGTGCTGACAGGGCTGCCGCGGAATTTGTCCAGGATGCTTTTATGGCTGACGCTTTCCGGGTGTATACCAGCCCGGACGCTGTTGGCGCGGAGATCGGCGGAGCGCTGAAGAATGTGGTAGCTCTGTGTGCCGGTGTCACGGATGGCCTGGGCTATGGGGATAATACCAAAGCCATGCTGATGACCCGCGGTCTTACGGAGATTGCCCGGCTGGGCGTTTCCCTGGGGGCCAGCAAGGATACTTTTGCGGGTCTTGCGGGCATCGGCGATCTGATCGTGACCTGCACCTCCATGCACTCCCGGAACCGCCGGGCCGGTATTCTGATCGGCCAGGGGAGGATACCGGATGAGGCGATGGAACAGGTCGGCGCTGTGGTAGAAGGCAAGTATGCAGCCAAGTCCGCCTGGGCCATGTGCCAAAAGCAAGGTGTGGATATGCCCATCCTCCATGCGGCCTATGCTGTACTGTATGAGGGCGAAAGCGCCGCGGGTGTTGTAACGACACTTCTGCACCGGTCCAAAAAGGCGGAATCTGAGGATGCGGGATGGATTTAAACAATGAGAGGCAGTGCGGTTTGCACTGCCTCTTTTGCAATGAAACAAAAAACGCCACCGAAACGGTGGCGTTATTGGATGCTGGGAAATCAGACGGCCCGCTCCACCTTGTTGGAACGGAGGCATCTGGTACAGGCGTACACATGGCACGGAGTCCCGTTGACGACGGCCTTGACACGCTTCACATTGGGCTTCCAAGCACGATTGGAACGTCTGTGGGAGTGGGACACCTTGATACCGAAGGTCACGCCCTTGCCACAATAATCACACTTCGCCATTCTACTGCACCTCCTATCCGCAGATAAATCACTTAAACAGCGCCCTTTACAGGCGCTTAGATATGATAGCAGAGTTTGCTGAAAAATGCAAGCACTTTTTTACATTTTTTTGCGTTTTTTTAAAATTAAGTTGATATTCAGACACTTCACCATTATAATACACTTATAACAGATCATGGGGTGACAAAGCAGAATGGATAACTACTGTATTCCATTAAAAACACTGGTAGAGCAGTTTCATTTGGAGGTCGTCTTTGCGGCTGCTGACTTTGATGCTGTGCGCCTGACCGTTGCGGATGTGGCAAGGCCGGGGTTGCAGCTTGCCGGTTATATGGATCACTTTGAGCCTATGCGATTGCAGGTCATGGGCAATGTGGAAACGAGCTACCTGGTAAAGCTGACGGATGCTCAGCGGCGCATGACCCTTGACAAGCTCTTTTCCTATAAATTCCCGGCGCTGCTCATTGCCAGAGATATTCCCCCTGTGCCCGAATGTATTGAAATGGCAAAGAAGCACAATGTGACCCTTCTTCGCAGTAAGGAGGTAACCTCCACAATCGTTTCCTCTATCATTTCCTATCTGAATGCCCAGATGGCACCCAGGATCACACGCCACGGCGTTTTGATGGAGGTCTACGGTGAGGGCCTGCTGCTGATAGGTGAAAGCGGTATCGGCAAGAGTGAAGCCGCCGTGGAGCTTCTGAAGCGTGGTCACCGCCTGATCGCCGACGACGCGGTAGAGATCCGCAAGATCTCCGGTTCTCAGCTTGTGGGTACATCTCCGGAACTGATCCGCAATTATATCGAGCTGCGGGGAATTGGCATTGTGAATGTGGCAAAGCTATTTGGTGTTGGCGCTGTTAAGGTGGAAAATGAGGTCAATCTGGTGGTAAACATCGTCCATTGGAATCACCACGAGAAATATGACCGCCTGGGCCTTGAGGAGCAGTACAAAGAGATCCTGGATGTGCAGGTGCCTATGATCACCATTCCCATCACCCCGGGCCGTAATCTGGCAGTGATCCTGGAGGTTGCCGCTATGAACAACCGCCAGCGAAAGATGGGCTATAACGCCGCGCTGGAATTTACCCAGCAGATCGACAGGCATTTTGCCCAGGAGAACCTGTAATGAAGGAAATACAAATCGGCCCCAATGACGCGGGCCAGCGGCTTGACCGGTTTCTTGCCAAGGCTGTGCCGCTGCTGCCGGCATCTCTGGCGCAAAAATATATCCGCATCAAGCGGATTAAGCTGAACGGTGCCAGGGCGGAGCGGGATTCCCGGCTGCAGCCGGGGGATGTGCTGCAACTATATATCAATGATGAATTCTTTGATAAGCCCAGGGAGGACAACGCCTTTTTGACGGTGGCCACGCCGAAGCTGAATATTGTTTATGAGGATGAACACATCCTTCTGGTGGATAAGCGGCCCGGCCTTGCGGTGCATCCCCACGACGGGGCGGAATACGGCAGGACCCTCATCGACCATATCCAGGCCTACCTTTACCAGAAACGGCAGTGGCGGCCCAGGGAGGAAAACAGCTTCACCCCGGCTCTGTGCAACCGCATCGACCGCAATACCGGCGGTATCGTGATCGCTGCCAAGACGGCGGAGGCGCTTCGGGTCATGAACCAGAAAATCAAGGACCGGGAACTGGACAAGCGGTATCTGGCCATTGTGGAGGGAACGCCGAGACCCAAAGAGGGGAGTCTGAAGGGCTACCTTTTCAAGGATGCCAAGAAGAACCGTGTGTTCGTCACCGACACGCCCCGGTCCGGGGCGAAAAGCTGTCAGACCAATTATAAGGTTCTGGCAGGCAATAAAGAGCTATCGCTGGTGGAATGTGAGCTGATCACAGGCCGTACCCATCAGATCCGGGCCCAGTTTGCCCATGCGGGTCATCCGCTGCTGGGTGACGGCAAATACGGCAAGCTGGATAAGCGGTATGACCGCAGTTACCAGGCGCTGTATTCCTATAAGCTGACCTTCCGGTTCACTACCGACGCCGGGGCGTTGGAATACCTCAACGGCAAGAGCTTCCGGGTAGAAACCGTGGAATTTGCGGATACCTATTTCCCAGGTCATAAAATATAAATGTTAGGAGAATGTCCTCACGCAGTTTTTGAGTAAAGAAATATGAGTAGAAAAATGTGCGCTGCCAGCATCACAGGCAGTCCAACGGAAAACTTGAGGTGCAGCGTTTTGTGGCGAAACAGCCGCATTCCGGCCATTGCCCCTAAGCTTCCTCCGATGGCTGCCATACCCAGCAGTGTGGCTTCCGGAATGCGCCAGGCATTTTTTATTGCTCTGTGTTTATCAATAAGCATAAGAAGAAGCGATGCCGCATTGATTATCAGTAGGTAGATCAGAAAAATATCCATTATGATTAACCTTTCTGGAGGGATGCAGTGTGAAAAAGCTTTGCCTTGCGGCAGTGCTTGTACTGATGCTGACCGGGTGTGCTGAGCCTGAAAGCTTTGAAACCATATCTGATTTATATGTAGAGCCGCAATTACAGCCGGCGCAGCAAACGAGCCTGCTCCTTGGACAGGAATCCGTGAATATTGAGCAGGAGGCAGGTACAGACAGGATCTATCTGTGCGACGATTTCTGTGTGATGGTGCAGACCTTTTCTGCCGGGGATCTGGATGCTACCATTCGCAGCATTACAGGCTATTCCAAAGAAAATCTGACGGTGCTGGAACACCGGGAAAATGGGATCACCAACTATGAGTGCGTTTGGGTATCGGCCGGGGAAGGTGGCGACCAGGTAGGACGGATGCTGATATTAGATGACGGCAGCCACCATTATGCGCTGTCTGTCATGGCAGAGGCCGATATGGCCGGGGAACTTACGCCGACCTGGGAGCTTTTGTTTGATTCCTTTGCTATAGGTGAGCCGGAATCAAACAAAGGATAGCATGGTGCGGTGTGTTTGTCAAATGGGGGCGTTTGCTCCCATTTGCTTTTTGCTGCCGGATATGCTATAATCCATCGCAAAGGAGCGGATATTATGCGTTATTTGGGATGCCATCTTTCAGCCACCGGCGGATATATGGGGATGGTCAAAACGGCATTGGAGATCGGCGCCAATACCTTCGCGTTTTTTACCAGAAATCCAAGGGGCAGCAATGCCAGGCAGGAAGATCCCGCGGATGCGGCTGCTGCAGTAGAAGCTTTGCGGGAACACGGTTTCGGCAAATTGGTCGCCCACGGGTCTTATACTATGAATTTGTGTACCGCCGATCCGGAGGCAAGAGCCTTTGCCGCGTCAATGCTGGAGGATGATCTGCGTCGCATGGCGGCGGTTCCCGGCCAATTCTATAATTTCCATCCCGGCAGCCATGTGGGGCAGGGCGCGGATGCGGGCATTGATTATATTGCCCAGGCGCTCCGTTCAGCGCTGCGGCACGGTTACCCGGTTACAGTGCTGCTGGAAACCATGGCCGGAAAAGGCAGCGAGATCGGCGGTAATTTTCAGGAGCTTCGCCGGATTATAGACGCTGTGGGCAGCGGCAGTATTGGGGTCTGTCTGGACACCTGCCATATATTTGACGGCGGCTATGATATCGTCAATGATCTGGACAGCGTGCTGGCGGAGTTTGACCGGGTCATTGGCCTGGACAGGCTGAAAGCGCTTCATTTGAATGATTCCAAGAATGTCTTTGGCAGCCATAAGGACCGCCATGCCTGCATTGGTGAAGGAAGCCTGGGACTGGACACTTTCCGCAACATTATCAACCACCCGGCCCTGGCAGATAAGCCCATGATCCTGGAAACGCCCAACGAGCTGCCCGGTTACGCAAGAGAAATCGGACTGCTGCGGGCCATGGAACCGTAACAAATTCTTAATTTGACAAGGGCGGGGGCGCTCGTGTATCTTTGAACATAAGGAGGTGACAGTGTGGAAAGCATCATCCAGACCATCGTCAACGCAAATGACACTTATCTATATGTATATATTGGCATTATGCGGTATCTGGCTCCGATTCTGGCTTTTCTTTTGCTGCTTCGGTGCGCAAGGCCTTTGCTGACTTTCCGGCGGGAACCGGAGATATGGGCATGGCTGTGCCTGGAGGATGGGAAAAAGCTTCCCATTACCCACTGGGAAAATGTTGTGGGAAGAAGCAAACGCAGCGATATCGTCATTGATTTTCCCACTGTCTCCCGTAACCATGCGGTACTGACCCGGTATGACGACGGAAGCTGGACCATTACGGATGCCCATTCTACCGGTGGTGTCAGGGTCAACGGAAACCCGGTCCAGATCTGTGCCATCTCCCCGGATGATACCATTGAAATCGGTGGAATTCCCATGACGCTACAGCCGATCTCATACCGCCAGGAGCAGCGGCTGGCCCAGCTTCGTACCAAAGCCTCCGGCGTGATGGGAAATCTTTTCAATGTTCTGCTGCTGTCTGTGATCCAGTGCCTGCTCTGCCTGGGCTACCTGCTCGGCGGCAGCGTTGAGTATGCCAGTTCGATCCTTTTGGGCTTCGCCGGCATCATGCTGTGCCAATGGGTACTGCTGATCTTTTATATCTGCATCCGCAGGTCGGCTTTTGAGGTGGAAACCATTGCGTTCTTCCTGTGTACCATGGGTATGGCTGCCATTTCAGCAGTCAAGCCGGGAGAAACAGGGAAACAGCTCATTTCCATGATTCTGGGTATTGTTGTGTTCCTGCTGGTTGGCTGGTCTTTGCGGGATTTAGAGCGGGCCAAGAAGTTCCGTTATCTGGCGGTTGTGGCCGGTGTGGGCTTTTTGGTCATTACGCTGCTGTTCGGCGAAGAATATTACGGCGCGAAAAACTGGCTGAAGATCGGATCCATGACCCTGCAGCCTTCAGAACTGAGCAAGGTTTGTTTTGTCTATGCGGGCGCGTCTGCTATGGACCGACTGATGAATAAGCGTAATATTTTGGGCTTTATTGCCTATTCAATCGTAATCTGCGGCTGCCTGGCGCTGATGAATGACTTCGGTACGGCGCTGATCTTCTTTACAGCCTTTCTCATTATCGCTTTTCTTCGAAGCGGCAGTGTGGGTACGATTGCTCTGGCTTGTACCTCTCTGGGTTTTGCGGGCGTGGTGGCGCTGAAAATTGCTCCCCACGCCATGCGGCGATTTACCGCCTGGCGGCATGTGTGGGAATTTCCGCTGACCTCCGGCTATCAGCAGACCCGGTCTCTGATGTGTATTGCCTCCGGCGGCCTGTTTGGTCTGGGCGCTGCCCAGGGCTGGATGAAGCATATGTTCGCTGCTGACTCGGATGTGGTCTTTGCTACCATTTCCGAAGAATGGGGACTGATCCTGGCGGTGATATTGGTGCTGTGCATTGTGACACTGGCGGTCTTTGCCATCCGTTCCGCGGCAGTGGGAAGAAGCAGCTTTTATACCATCGGCGCCTGCACAACGGCAGGGATCTTACTGATGCAGGTGATACTGAATGCGCTGGGTACAGTGGATGTGCTGCCGCTGACTGGCGTTACATTCCCATTTTTATCCAACGGCGGCAGCAGTATGATTGGAGCCTGGGGACTTTTGGCCTTTGTCAAGGCCGCGGATACCCGGCAGAATGCCAGCTTTGCTGTGCGGCTGCATAAAGACAGGAGGGACGGCGATGAATAGAATTGCGGCGCGGGCATTTGCCGTATTGGTATTGGTAATCGTACTGCTGTCAGGCATAGTGTTTTTTTTGTGTGAGTATGTGGCGGATGCCGGGGAGTGGATCATGTTTTCCGGTTCGCCCCACCTTTATGATAACGGTAAGATCAGTGCCGGCGCACTGGTAGACCGTAACGGTGAGCTTTTAGTGGAACTGACTGATGGGCGCACCTACACTGCGGATTCTGACTTGCGAAAGGCTATGCTGCATTGGACGGGGGACAGGCTGGGAAACATCCGGCTACCATCCATCGAGTACTATGCTGACGCTATGCTGGGTTACGACCTTGTCAATGGCATCTATTCCTATGGTGACGCAGCAGGTACAATCCAACTGACATTGTCCGCTTCTGTTCAAAAGGCCGCTCTGGAGGCCATGGGAGACTATGCGGGTACTGTGGCGGTGTACAACTATAAAACAGGGGCGCTTCTGTGCGCGGTCACGACACCTACCTATGACCCCGAAAATGTGCCGGATATCGCGGGGGACACCACCGGGGCATACACCGGTGTATATGTCAACCGTTTTCTGCAGTCGAAATACATCCCCGGATCTGTCTTTAAGATCGTCACATTGGCGGCTGCGCTGGAGAGCATTCCTGATATTGAGGAGCGGACTTTTTCCTGCGAGGGAAAATATATTATTCAAAATGGTGATATTACCTGCATCAGCGCCCATGGGCAGCAGACGCTCAAGGAGTGCTTCTCCAATTCCTGTAACTGCGCCTTTGCCCAGATCGTAGAACTGATCGGAAGAGAAAAGCTGGCGCGGTATGTGGAGCTGTTTGGTATTACAAAACCGGTATCCTTTGATGGGATCACCACTGCGGCAGGTAACTTTGATCTGGAAGGTGCTACTGCGGAGCAGGTAGCCTGGAGCGGTATCGGTCAGCATAAAGACCAGATCAATCCCTGCGCCTATCTGGCATTTGTAGGAGCAGTGGCAAACGGCGGCACAGGTGTACAGCCTTATGTGGTATCAGAGGTTTCGGTAGGCGGGAAAGCAACCTATGAGGCAAAAGTAACCGCTTCAGAAAGAGTGATATCCAAGGAGACTGCCAGGACGATTCTGGAGTATATGCAGAACAATGTGCAGGTCAAATACGGCGCGGAAAATTTTCCCGGACTGACTGTGTGTGCCAAATCCGGCACCGGTGAGGTTGGCGGTGGAAAGAAACCCAATGCCATGTTTACCGGATTTCTCGCTGATGAGAAATATCCTCTGGCATTTATTGTGACCATTGAGGAAGGCGGATTCGGTACACAAACCTGTGTTCCTGTGATTACAAAGGTGTTGGATGCCTGCGTTAAGGAGATAGACCGTTCCTAGTTGTTGGAATTGCACAAAATATGGGGCATCCGACTGTGCGATTTTTGCGATCTGGCAAGTTGACAAATGTCTGCGTGTGAGATACAATGTCTACAAATTCTTCAGGAGGTACACTGTGATGGCTGCTCGTTATACCGCTATGCAACAGCATCCTAACTGCTGCTCTAATTTTGCAGCAGCTTGTACCTCTGCGCGCCTTGGCCTTATTCTGGACACTGTCATTTTGGCAGTGTCCATTATTATTGTATTGATTTTGGGCATTCTGCTGAGGCTTTCATAAAGGCAACTGTTATCTTGGTATAAGAGGCGGTTGCAAAAGCGACCGCTTTTTTATATAATCCTTTAGGAAAATGAAAGGGAGAAAAAGTTATGAAAAAGGTATTTGCAATTATTATGGCGGCTATGATGGTCATGGCCATGTTCGCGGGCTGTGCCGCTTCCAAGTACACCGCTAACAACACGGAATTTGTGATCGGTGTTTCCGGCCCTCTGACCGGCGCTGCAGCCCTCTATGGTACTGCCGTTAAGAATGCCGCACAGATGGCTGTTGACGAGATCAACGCAGCCGGCGGTCTGAACGGTGTGATGTTTAAGCTGGTCGTCATGGACGACAAGCACGACGCAACTCTGGTTTCCGGCAACTACTCCGCTATGCTGGAAGGCGGCATGCAGCTGTCCCTGGGTACTGTTACCAGCGGTCCTGCTCTGGAATTCAAGAACCTGTCTGTGGAGGACAATGTGTTCTTCCTGACTCCCTCCGCATCCAATGATGATGTGCCTACCAATCCCAACGGCTATCAGATGTGCTTTGCTGACGGCAACCAGGGTAAGGTCGCTGCTGACTTTGTCAACCAGAACTTCGCCGGCAAGACTATCGGCGTATTCTACAAGGCAGACGAAAACTACTCCAAGGGCATCTTTGACCAGTTCAAGGCGAACCTGGATGCTTCCGTTACCACCATTGAAACTTCCTTCACCGATGCAGGCGCTACCGATTTCAGCACCCAGATCGACACTCTGAAGGACTGCGAATTCATCTTTATGCCTACTTACTACGATCCCGCTTCTCTGTTCATGACCCAGGCAAAGGATATCCTGAGTCCCACTGCTGTTTACTATGGCTGTGACGGTTTCGACGGCATTGACAGCAAGGATGGCTTTGACATTACCACCATCCCCCAGAAGATCACCATGCTGTCCCACTTCAATTCCAAGGCTACCGAAGGCGCTGCCAAGGAATTCATCGACAAGTATGTTGCCAAGTTCGGTGCTGATACTCTGAACCAGTTCGGCGCTTCCGCATACGACTGTGTCTACGCTCTGTACGGCGCTATGAAGAAGGCTATTGAGGAAGGTAAGAAGATTGATGTTACCATCAGCGCTTCTGACCTGTGTGAGATCCTGAAGGATCAGTTTGAGGGCGGTTACACTGTGACCAACGCGGTCACCGGCGACAGCATCAGCTGGGATGCTACCGGTTATGTTAATAAGACTGCTATCCAGTATGTTATCAAGGAAGCCAACTGATTATTCGGGCAGATTTTAAAGTAAATAACTGCACATACCGATTGCAAAAACCGGTATGTGCAGTTATACTTAGTTACAGATCATAAAATAACAGGAAATCCGTGGCGCAATGTCCTTTCAGCACCGCAACGCGGACCCTGCACAAAAGTTGGGAAGACTATGGAAGGTATTTTATCTACACTGATAAACGGCTTGAGCCTTGGCGGTATCTATGCGATGATCGCACTGGGCTATACGATGGTTTACGGTATTGCCAAGATGCTGAACTTCGCCCATGGTGATATCATCATGGTGGGCGGTTATTTGATCTATGTATTTATGGCGACAAATAATCCGCTGCTGGCAGTGCTGCTCGCCTGTATTGGCTGTATGATTTTGGGAATCACCATCGAAAAGATTGCCTATAAACCCCTCAGGGGCGCATCGCCTCTGGCTGTGCTGATCACTGCCATCGGTGTCAGCTACCTGTTGCAGAGCCTAGCGCAGATTATTTTTGGATCTGCGTCCAAAATGGTAACAGTGTATGAATTCGGTGCGGTTAAGCTGATGGGCGTTACCGTACAGGTATCTTCTTTGGTTACACTGGCTGTGACCGTGGTGGTAATGATCGTTCTGACTGTGTTTGTCAAGTGTACCCGTTTGGGCCGTGCTATGATCGCTGTTTCTGAGGATAAGAGCGCCGCGCAGCTTATGGGCATCAATGTCAATGGCATTATTACCATTACCTTTGCTATCGGCTCTGTGCTGGCTGCGTTGGCCGGACTGTTCTATCTGCTGAAGGCACCGAATGTGTCTAATGCCATGGGCGCGATGCCCGGTATCAAGGCATTTACCGCTGCGGTTATCGGCGGTATTGGCTCGATTCCCGGCGCTATGCTTGGCGGCATACTTTTGGGTATTGTGGAAAGCATTTCCTACAAGATCACAGTCATCGCGCCCTATACCGATGCCATCGAGTTCTCTATCCTGATCGTGATTCTGTTGGTCAGACCTACAGGATTCCTTGGTAAGAAACGGAGGGAGAAGGTATGAGGATCGGTAAAATCAAAGTAAACCACTACATAAATTATGTGGTTATTGGTCTATTGACATTGGTCTTGAGTATCATTACCATGGCTGGGGGCAGGCTGGATAATTCTCTGCTGTTTCTGATGGAAAAAATGGCCATCAGCATCATTCTGGCAGTTTCGCTTTCTATGGTTGTTGGTTTCCTGGGTGAGCTGTCCCTGGGACACGCGGGCTTTATGTGTGTTGGCGCTTATCTGGGCGGTAAAGTATCTGCTTTACTAGTCCCAGTTCTTGGCAATGGTGTGGCTGCGTTTGCTATTTCCCTTGTGGTTGGCTGCGGGGCAGCGGCATTGTGTGGTGTGATTATCGGCATTCCCGCACTGCGGCTGAGAGGCGACTACCTTGCCATCGTGACGCTGGCATTTGGTGAGATCGTAAAATCCTTGTTCCAGAATACTTCTGACGAATCCTTTGGCGGCACTCTGGGCCTGGAAACACCCCGCTTTAACCGGCAGTACCTGTTCATCATTGCATTTATCCTGGTTCTGATAACGCTGGCGGTGGTGCAGAATTTCATTCGTTCGAAGCATGGCAGGGCGGTTACCGCCATCCGTGATAATGAGATCGCTGCCAAGGCAACCGGTATCAATGTCACAAAGTACAAGCTGATCACCTTTACGATCTCCGCAGCCTTTGCCGGTGTAGCGGGCGTTCTGTACAGCTACAGTAACTATACTGTTCAGAGCGCAAAGTTCGGCTATAACTACTCCATTGAGATACTTGTTATGGTCGTTCTTGGCAGTATGGGCAGCATCAACGGCTCCATCGTTGCCGCGGCGCTGATTACATGGCTGAACACCTGGCTGCCGACTAAGCTTACTGGTGATCTGGCGGTTCTGCAGAATCTGCTGTATGCCCTGATCCTGATCGTGCTGGTCATCTACAACAATGCGCCTGCGCTGAAGTGGGTGCGTGACAAGTACAGCTTTAGCGCGCTTATGAGTAAAATGCAAAAGCACGATCCGGCCCATATCCGGGATGACAAAGCAAAGTGGGATGTGGTTCCCACCAAAATCAGCATGGACGAGATCCTGTCTGTAGATATGACCCAGCAGAAGTTCGCCCCGGATAAAGAGAAGGGAGGAGACCGTTGATGGCAGAATATGTTCTTGAAACGAAAAATCTCGGTATCTCTTTCGGTGGCCTGCAGGCTGCGCAGGATGTGAACATCCGCATCAAGAAAAATCAGATATATGGTCTGATCGGCCCCAATGGTGCCGGCAAGACCACGATTTTTAACATGCTTACCTGTGTTTACAGGCCCACACAGGGAACTTTTTACCTCGATGGGGAAGAAATAAAGGGCCTGTCTCCGGAGAAGGTCAATCAGAAAGGCATTGCCCGCACATTCCAGAATATCCGCCTGTTCAACAATATGACGGTTGTCCGTAATGTGATGGTCGGTCTGCACAATCAGCCGGAGTTTAAATGCACTGTGCTTGAGTCTGTGCTGCGCCTGCCCCGTCACTTTAAAGTGGAAAAGGCAATGCGCGCCCGGGCAAAGGAATTACTTCGCATTTTCGGACTGGAAGAGGAACGCAACAGTCTGGCATGTAATCTGCCCTACGGAAAACAGCGTAAGCTGGAGATTGCCAGAGCACTGGCAACGAATCCTAAGATTCTCCTTCTCGATGAACCTGCGGCAGGTATGAATCCCCATGAGACTGAGGATCTGGCGCAGACCATCCGCTTCATCCGTGATCATTTTGATATGACGATCCTGCTCATCGAACATGATATGAGCTTTGTCTCCCAGCTCTGCGATGAGCTGACCGTGCTGAGCTTTGGTACGGTGTTGTCACAGGGCGAAACCAAGGCTGTGCTTCAGGATCCCGAAGTGATCAATGCGTACATCGGAGGTTGATGCTATGGCAATGTTGGAAGTAAAGAATCTGGAAGTGTATTACGGCGTTATCTGCGCCTTGAAAGGCATCAGCTTTGAAGTCAACGAAGGGGAGATTGTATCCCTGATCGGTGCCAATGGCGCCGGAAAAACCACCATGATGCAAAGCGTCGTGGGACTGATCCCTAAAAAGGGTGGCACTGTGACTTTTGATGGCCAGGATATTACAAAGACTCCCTGCCATAAGATCGTGCAGCTCGGTATGACCCAGGTTCCGGAGGGCCGCCGTATCTTCCAGGAGCTTTCTGTTTATGAAAACCTGATGATGGGCGCGTACACTGTTCGGGATCAGCAGCGGTTCAAATCTGATCTGGAGTCCATCTTTGACCGCTTCCCCAGACTGAAGGAACGCCGCAACCAGATCGCCGGTACACTTTCCGGCGGTGAGCAGCAGATGCTGGCTATGAGCCGCGCGCTGATGAGCCATCCCAAGCTGCTGATGCTGGATGAGCCCTCTATGGGTCTTGCGCCCATCCTGGTGGACCAGATCTTTGAGATCATTAGGGAGCTTCATGCGTCCGGCACAACGATCCTGCTAGTCGAGCAGAATGCAACTAAGGCGCTGCAGATCGCTGATCGCGCTTATGTTCTGGAAAACGGCAGGATTACGCTTAGCGGTACCGGCGTAGAGCTTGCCCAGAGCGACGATGTCAGAAAAGCCTACTTAGGCGGTTAATTGCATCATACCCCCTGCATACACTGTGTGCAGGGGGTGTTTTTATGTGTCGGCAAAATCAACTCCGGGGGCTGAACTTCCTGGCATTTGGTTTGGGACTGTTGGTGGGCTGCTGTATTGAATCCGGCTTTTGGTGCTGCATTTTGGGGATCGGGGCTATGGTGTGCGGCTTCCTGCAGCTGCAAAAAAAGTGACATAAACTTGTCCTGCGGGGAATAGAATCCAATAGCAATGGACAATAAGGAGTGATGGCGATGGAATTGCAATTTCCGAAAAGTGCCTTAAGCTATCTGCGCAGGGCAGCGTGGGAGATCAAGAATGAAGAACAGACCCAGGAAGTAAGGCTGGCAGATTCTTTTCCGGATATCGGGAAAATCCTTGGTGCCTGGGGGCAGCCTCTTGTACGCAGCAAGGAATGGCTCAGCAGTAATATGCGGATTTCCGGCGGCATTATGGCATGGGTTCTTTACATGCCGGAGGAGGGCGGCACGCCCCGATGTGTCGAGACCTGGATACCCTTTCAGATGCAGTGGGATTTTCCACAAACCCAGTATGATGGGAGCATGCGGGTATCCTGCCTGTTAAAAAACATTGATGCCAGGTCGGTGTCCGCGAGAAAAATCATGGTGCGCTCCGTTGTCAGCGCGGCGGGGGAAGCGTTGGAGCCAATGCAGGCCGAACTGTATCAACCGGATGAGGTTCCGGAGGATGTACAGCTTCTGCGGAAAAGTTATCCGATACGCCTTCCAAGTGAAGCTGGTGAAAGCGTGATTACCATGGACGAGGAACTGACACCCAACGCTTCCTGTGGGCCGGTCCGTAAAATTATCCGCTGTTCAGTGCAGCCTGAACTGACCGATCAGAAGGTGATGGCTGATAAGGTGGTATTTCGTGGCAGCGCCGGTGTGCAGGTTTTGTGTGAATGCGAGGATGAAAAGCTTCACCGCTGCGACTTTGAGATCCCCTTTTCCCAGTACGCGGATCTGGAGCGGGAGTATGATCCCTACGCTCTTGCGGATGTGATCCCTGCTGTGACCAATCTGGAGCTGGATGTGCAGGAAAATGGCACGCTGCGTTTGAAGGCCGGTATCGTTGGGCAGTATGTGATTTATGACAATCCTGTGCTGGAGGTGGTTACAGATGCCTACAGCACGCAGCGGCAGGTTTTGCCGATGCGGCAAGAGCTGGCACTTCCGGCTGTGCTGGATATGCGCCGGGAACTGGTAAAGGTGGATACTGCTGCCGACCAGGAGGGAATCCAAAATATAGATGCCGCTGTTATGCTGGCGCACCCATCCCAGCGTAAAGAACAGCAAGGTTTTCGAATGGAAATTCCCGGAGGCCTGCAGCTGCTTGGCTATGACAGCGGGGAGCAGCCTGCCGGAAGCAGCAGCCGTTGGGAAAAGGAAATAGAGATCCCCGCAGATGAGCACGCCATGCTGCTGGCAAGATCCGCGCCTACCGGAAAACCCCAGGCAACAAAAGCCGGCTTTGGTATGGATTTTGCTGCGGATATACAGGTAACTGCCCCCACGGATATTCCCATGGTTACAGCCCTGTCGATTGGAGAAGCTGTGCAGCTTGACCCGAACAGGCCCAGTTTGATCCTGCGGCGAGTGGGGGATGATACGCTCTGGGATATTGCCAAATCATGCGGCTCTACTGTGGACAGTATCCGGGAGGCAAATGCCCTGACAGAAGAACCGTTGAGCGATCAGTTCCTGCTGATTCCAATTCTGTAAATTACCGCCGCTGCGTGGGAGATACGCAGCGGCGGTTTGGCGGTTGTCGCACTGGGGAAATCCGCCGCAAAAAGCGTAACCCATTCGGAATGTGGATACAAGGGGAAACTGTCGAGACTGCGAAATTCCCCTTGCAAAGGGGGAAAAGCGTGATATAATAAACTAGAAATTTTATGTACAGAAGGTGCGTATTTATGACAAAAATTGATATTTACTCCGGCTTCCTGGGAGCCGGCAAGACCACGCTTATCAAAAAGATGATCGCGGAAGGGTATCAGGGCCAGAAGCTGGTGCTGATCGAAAATGAATTTGGCGAGATCGGCATTGACGGCGGCTTTTTGCAGGATGCAGGTATCAATATTACGGAGATGAACTCCGGCTGTATCTGCTGTAGCCTGGTGGGTGACTTTGGAAAAGCACTGGAAAAGGTGATCCACGAATATCATCCCGACCGGGTGATCATTGAGCCTTCCGGTGTAGGCAAGCTGTCCGATGTGATCGGCGCTGTGGAAAAGGTTGACGGCGTGGAACTGGGCTATACGGTTGCCGTTGCTGATGCGGGCAAGGTCAAGGTCTATATGAAGAACTTTGGTGAATTCTACAACAACCAGGTGGAAACCGCAACGACCATTATTCTTTCCAGAACGGATTCCATCCAGCAGGAGAAGCTTGACAAGGCAGTGGAACTGCTGCGGGAGCACAACCCGGATGCTACAGTTGTAACAACGCCCTGGAGCGAACTGACCGGTGCCCAGTTGATCGCCGCTATGGAAGGTAAGGCAACGGTTGCTGCCGTGCTGGAAGAACTGAAACATGCCCATCATCATGCCCATGAGCATCACCACCATGACCACGAGGAGCATTGCTGCTGCGGTCACGACCACCATGAGCATCACCACCATGATCACGACGAACATTGCTGCGGACACGACCACCACGAGCATCATCACCATGACCACGAGGAGCATTGCTGCTGCGGACACGACCACCACGAGCATCATCACCATGACCACGAGGAGCATTGCTGCTGCGGACACGACCACCACGAGCATCATCACCATGACCACGACGGGCATTGTTCCTGCGGTCATGACCACCACCATCATCATGCCGACGAGGTCTTTACCTCTTGGGGTACGGAAACAGCCAAGAAGTATACCCTTGCGCAGGTGGGTGAGGCGCTGGATGCGCTGGATTCTGGGAAATACGGCATGGTTCTGCGTGCCAAGGGTATTGTGGCCTGCGCTGACGGCGGTTGGATTCACTTTGACTTTGTTCCGGAAGAGAAGAATGTCCGTATGGGCAGTGCCGATATTAACGGCAAGCTCTGTGTGATCGGTGCTCAACTGGATGAGGCCGGTATTGCCGCCCTCTTTGGCGTATAAGGGGAATGGCTATGCAGCAGATCCCTGTTTATGTATTTACCGGATTTCTGGATTCCGGCAAGACCAAGTTTATCCAGGAGACACTGGAAGATCCCCGTTTTAATAACGGTGAGAGAACGCTGCTTCTGGTGTTTGAAGAAGGTGAGGAGGAGTACGACTTCTCTGCCTACCCGAAGCAGAATGTATATCTGGAGGTACTGGATCAGCAGACTGTGACCACCAAGGAATTGCAGGCCCTGTCCAAAAAATACAAGGCTGAGCGCGTTGTCGCTGAGCTGAACGGTATGCAGCTTGTAGGCGAGATCTATGCCCGGTTCCCGGCGGAATGGGTAGTTGCCCAGGAAGTGATGTTTGCGGACACCACAACCTTTATGACCTACAACGCGAATATGCGTAATCTGGTCATGGACAAGCTGGTGGGAGCGCAGATGGTGGTGTTCACCCGCCTGCAGCCCGGTGCGGATACCATGGAGTTTCATAAGCTGGCCCGGGCAGCCAGCCGCCGTATCGATATCCTTTACGATTATATGGACGGTACGACGGCGGTGGACGAACTGGTGGACCCGCTGCCCTTTGATATCAATGCCGATGTTATCGAGATCAAAGACGAGGACTATGCCCTGTGGTACCGGGATGTAACGGAAGAACCCCAGAAGTACGACGGCAAGACTGTGTTCTTTAAGGGGCAGGTTGCATTGCTGCGGCGGGACAAGAACGGCATGTTCGCGCCCGGACGGTTTGTAATGACCTGCTGCGTGGATGATATTGAGTTCTGCGGTGTGCCCTGCCGCTATGAACAGGCAAAAACTCTTGTGCCCAGAAGCTGGGTCATGGTCAAGGCAAAGGTCAACGCGGAAAAGCACATTCTCTATAAGGGTGAGCTGGGGCCGGTGCTGACGGCTATCGAAGTAACCGCTGACGCGGCGCCTGCTGAACCTGATGTAGCCACATTCTGAAATGGATAGAAAGGAGCGGCCTATGTATCAGCCACTTGCGGATCTATTGCGTCCAACAACGCTGGACGAAGTATACGGACAGGAGCATATTCTGGGGCAGGGGGCAGTGCTGCGCCGCTTGATAAACTCCGGCAAGATCCCCAATATGATCTTCTATGGCCCCAGTGGGACAGGTAAGACTACCGTTGCCAATATCATTGCCGAGCAGACCAACCGGACGCTGTACAAGCTCAATGCTACAACAGCTTCCACCGCGGATATAAAAAATATTGTTTCTCAGTTAGATACCTTTATGGCACCCAACGGTGTGCTGTTATACCTGGATGAGATCCAGTCCTTTAACAAAAAGCAGCAGCAATCGCTGCTGGAATACATCGAGAACGGGAAGATCACTCTGATCGCTTCCACCACAGAAAATCCCTATTTTTATGTGTTCAATGCGATCCTCAGCCGTTCTACTGTATTTGAATTCAAGCAGATCGATTCCAAGGCAGCCCTGCAGGCGGTCAAGCGTGCTGTGGAATTCCTGGAAAACCGAACCGCTTTGAAGGCTGAACCGGAACCCGGCGCGCTGGAATATATCGCCGGTGCCTGTGGCGGCGACATCCGTAAGGCTATGAACGCGGTAGAGGTGCTGTTCTCCGCGGGACAGCCCAATGGAGAGATTCTGCCGCTGACCCTGGCAGATGCCAAGGCGGTGACCCAGAAAAGCGCTCTGCGGGCTGACCGGGATGGAGACAACCATTACGATTTGCTTTCGGCTTTACAAAAATCCATCCGTGGCTCAGACCCGGATGCGGCAGTCCACTATCTGGCCCGGCTTTTGGAGGCAGGGCAGATGCAGTCGGCCTGCCGCCGGCTGATGGTCATAGCGGCTGAGGATGTGGGTCTTGCGTATCCTATGATCCTTCCAATCGTCAATGCCTGCGTGGATATGGCGCTGAAACTGGGTATGCCGGAAGCCAGAATCCCGTTGGGTGACGCGGCTGTTCTGATGGCAACCTCACCTAAGTCCAACACCGGTCATGTGGCGCTGGATGCGGCGCTGGAGGATGTTCGCAAGGGCAGGGGCGGCGGTTTCCCCAGGCATTTGCAGAATGTCCATGCCGACACCTACACTATGGAACGGGAACAGGGTTACCTGTATCCCCACAGCTTCCCCGGCAACTGGGTCAAGCAGCAGTATTTGCCTGATGAATTGGCCGGGACCCGGTATTACGAGCCCGGCAGCAATAAGCTGGAACAGGCCGCGAAGCAGTATTGGGAAGCTGTTAAAAAGGAGTAATGCCTATGGATGTGCGGCTGAATGATGTCCTTGTGATGAAGAAACCCCACCCTTGCGGCAGTAAGGAGTGGCTGGTGCTGCGTACCGGGGCAGACTTTCGTCTGCGGTGTAAGGGCTGCGGCCATGAGGTAATGCAGCCCAGGTTCAAATTCGAGAAAAATATCAAAAAAATTTTGCGTGAGGAATCCTCGACAGAATCAAGCGGCGGCTGAGCGAATCAGCTGCCGCTTTTTTGCGGCAGGCATTGTCTTTGGCGGAAGCAGGCTTAGACAAGCCGATTTCTGGCCCTGGATGCGATCATAGATGCGACCGACTTTTTCAGTGGTGGCCACTATACTGTGGGCATAGGAAGGGGGCGGCCTGTGAGCGTGTATCTGGACATTGTGATCGTACTGAATTTTCTTGTGGACCTGCTGCTGATCCTGGGAGCAAACCGGCTTGCCGGTTTTCCGTCTAAACTGGGAAGGTGCATTGCGGCAGCGGCCATTGGGGGACTCTACGGCGGTGGCTGTTTGCTGCCCGGATTCCGCTTCTTGGGCAATACCCTATGGCGTTTGGTATTCCTGGGTATCATGGGTGTGACCGCCTTTGGGTGGGACAGGAACGGTTTTCGGCGTAGTGTTTTCTTTATTTTTCTGAACATGGCTTTGGGCGGTATTGTCCAGGGGATGGGCGGAGAAAGCCTGCCGTCCTTGCTGCTTGGCATGGCAGTACTGTGCTTATTGTGTGTATTTGGGTTTCAGGGGTTGACCCAGCAGGAATTTGTGGAGGTTGAGCTGTGGGAGGGCGATAAGAACGAGAAACTGCTTGCCTTACGGGATACCGGGAACGGATTAAAAGACCCGGTGACGGGGCAGAGTGTTCTGGTTGCTGATGCTAAAACGGCGGAGGTCTTGTTTGGCCTTACCAGGCAGCAGCTTCGATCCCCGGTGGAAACGGTGGCAGCGGGTATTGTACCGGGGATGCGGCTGATACCGTACCGCGCGGTTGGACAACCGGCCGGAATGCTTGTGGCAATTCGTATAAAGCAGGTGCGGATCGGGTCCTGGCAGGGCAGCGCTGTGGTTGCCTTTGCCCCGGATGGATTGGGAGAGGATCATACATATCGGGCGTTGACAGGAGGAATGGCATGAGCAACAAATTGACGGAACTGTTATTGAAACTGGGCTTACTTCAGCCCCAGAGCATCCATTATATTGGTGGAGCGGATGTGCTGCCCCCACCGCTGAAGGGTGAGGAGGAGCAGCAAGCGCTGGCTGCAATGGAAGCAGGAAGCGAAAGCGCCAAGCAAAGGCTTATCGAGCGGAATTTACGGTTGGTGGTATTCATCGCCAGACGCTTTGAAAATACCGGTGTCAATCTGGAGGATCTGATCTCCATCGGAACGATTGGTCTGATCAAGGCTGTGGGTACTTACCGCCGGGATAAGAATATCAAATTGGCCACCTACGCTTCCCGGTGTATTGAAAATGAGATACTGATGCACATTCGAAAGATTGCCGGACAAAAGGCAGAGATCTCTCTGGATGAACCTATCAACATGGATTACGACGGAAACGAACTGCTCCTGTCAGATATTTTGGGAACGGATGAGGATATGATCATGAAGCCGCTGGAGGATGATCTGGACCTCCGTCTTTTACGGCAGGCGGTTAGGGAACTGCCGGCGAGGGAGCGGGAGATCGTAGTGATGCGCTTTGGTCTTGAGGGACACCAGGAGCTGACCCAAAAGGAGGTCGCTCAGAAAATGGGGATTTCACAGTCCTATATTTCCAGACTGGAAAAGCGCATCATGCTCAGATTGAAAAAGGAGCTGATCCGGCAAACAAGCTGCGCTTAGCTGGTAAAGGGGTCTAAAAAACGAAAAATATGAAATATTCCTTGCTTTCCATAAAATATCTGCTATAATCGATACAGTTTTATATCGATAAAAAACTGTATCGAATGGAAATGATTGGAAGGGTGTATTTATGGAACGGAAGGAAATTTCAAAGTCTGTATTGAAGCGGCTCCCCGGCTATGTGACATATCTGCGCAGCATTCCGGATGGGGGATCGCCCTATATTTCCGCCACGGCATTGGCAAATGCATTGGGTATGGGTGAAGTGCAGGTCCGGAAGGACCTGGCCATGGTATCCGATGGGGGCCGTCCGAAAATCGGTTATCTGAGGGAAGGCCTGATCGAGGACATTGAGCAGTTTTTGGGTTATGACAATACCACCGACGCGGTGCTGATCGGCGCGGGAAAGCTGGGGCAGGCGCTGCTGGGCTACAGCGGCTTTGAAGCCTACGGCCTGAATATTCTTGCGGCCTTTGATACCGCGCCCGTTTCCAATGCCACGGATGAAGGGAAACCCATCTACCATATCTCCCAGCTGGAAAGCTTTTGCAGAGCCAATAAGGTTCTGATGGGTATTATCACAGTTCCCGCAAAGCATGCACAGGCGGTCTGTGACCAGCTTATCGGCTGCGGCATCAAGGCGATCTGGAATTTCGCGGCGACTCATTTGGAAGTTCCTGAGCATATCCTTGTGCAGAATGAGAATATGGCCACCTCCCTGGCGGTGCTGTCCATGCACCTGCAGGCCCATATAAAAGAGAAAAAGTAAAAAATATGCCCCAATTTAGACTGCACCCCATTTGTCAGACAAGTATGATACGATACTTGTGCTAAGAAATGGGGTGTGTTTTGTGCCTGATTACCTCTTTGACGGTTTTGGATTGCTAAGAAATGTGCAATATGACCAAAAATTGGCTTATTAACTCTCTTGTGGTATTCATGCAATATTCATATTTTTACCATATCCTGTAAATGTAGGGATACGATTCATTATGTATGTGATATGGGATCTAATCTAAAATGGGGTTGCCATTCAATGTACTTGTGTCGATCGTATTCTTAGTAGCCCAATACTTAGACGCGTTTAGTTGCCTATTTCATTACGAAAGGAGTCAATTATGAAAAGAAGTAGATTTGTTGCCCTGTGCCTTGTCTTATCCCTTATGCTCTCGTATTTGATCCCGGTCGCGTACGCATCCAATACACCTACATTTGAGCTTGGGGATATTTATGTGTCTGGCGAGAATGCATTTTGTGTTTACCGCAATAATGATTATACCTACTGTGGACATGTTAATACAAGCTCAGTATCCGGCAATTTTTCAATTATTTATACCAACAGTCCAAACACCATCTACGAGTATACCTTCGTCACAGACCCCACCAGTGGGGCAGTTGAATCAACTGAATTTTGGAATGTTGTTTTATCGGAGTGTTTTTCCAATTACGACCAATGGAATATGCGCTGCGTCTCTGACGGTATTACTGTTTCAACTCCTTCTGCCGGCGGCGCACAGCCCTACGCCGTAGATCCGTATGTTTCCCAGCTTACCCAAAAGTTGCAGAACATCGTTGGTACCGCTCCCTATACGGGAAGTATCACTGCAACTGCCTATAAGGGGGGGCTCATTTTTCATGTATATCAGGATCTAACATATTATGCATCTGTTTACAACCGGATTACCATATCCGAAGCTATGTCTGTTGCAAGTATAATAACAAGCATCCTGGCGTTCGCGTTATACCCACCAGCACGACTGGGTTCAGCACTGATTTCAATTATTAGCCTAGGCTTTGGTGCCGGTACTATGATAGTTTCTGAGGGAACAACAATGAATATTTACGAAGTTTACGCAAAATGGGATAGATATGTCAAACGAAGAGACAGCAGTACCTGGCTGACGGAAGCAATGCAATACACAGTATCCTACTTCGCCTATGTCAATTCCAATACCGGATATTGCGAGATCGATACCGGATCCTATTCCGATGGGTATGCACCTTCCCAAGCGCAGTATAATGATACTGCCGCGCTTCTAGAAAAGGGTTACCAATACTATCTCACTTTACAGTAGTGTAAAGTATAAGGGTGCATTTCTATGATCAATAAAAGACGCCTAAAAATTTTAACAGCCTTGATCCTTATTGATACCACGATTCTTGCAATAGCAGTATTTGTCGTTGAACGGCCGCTTTCCTTCATTCAATGGATACCCTACTTACTGTTGTATTTACTACTGATCGTGTTATGGGGATTTTACTACTATTCGGCACGATGTCCCTACTGCCATCGTAGCGGTCTTAAATTCCGATGGAAAGACATGGATGCGGGTTATTGTAATCATTGCGGAAATTTGGTGGAATTTGAAGAACATTAAGATGCATAAGTCATAATAAGGACTTTCCTTTAGACAACAAATCCCGGGCCGCAGAATGCGGTCCGGGATTTGTAAGTTATTTACCGGGTTTAAAGCTGTCTTTCAGGCTGACTGAGCGGTTGAATACCAGATGCTCCGCAGTAGAGTCTTTGCTGTCGGGGCAGAAGTAGCCAAGACGCATGAACTGGTAGGAAGCGGGGGCCTTGGCGTTGCGAAGGCTGGCTTCTACCTTGCAGCCATTCAGAATCTCCAGAGAGTTGGGATTCAGACATGCCAGGAAATCCTTTCCCGCGGCATCGGGATCGGGGTCATCAAACAGGTTGCTGTACTGACGGACCTCCGCATCCACACAGGTCTGTGCATCCACCCAGTGGATGGTAGCGCCCTTGATCTTGCGGCCATCGGAGGGATCGCCGCCCTTGGAGTTGGGATCGTAGGTGGCGAAAACTTCGATCACATTGCCGTCTTCGTCCTTGACGCACCCGGTGCACTGGATCACATAAGCGCCCTTTAGCCGGCATTCCGGTCCGTTGGGGAACAGGCGCTTGTACTTCGGGATCGGCTCTGCCAGGAAGTCATCCGCTTCGATCCACAGATTCCGGGAGAAGGTGACCTCACGGGAGCCGGCCTCGGGGTCGTTTGGATTGTTTTCCACCAGGAAGGTCTCGCTCTGACCCTCGGGATAGTTGGTAATGGTCAGCTTCAGGGGCTTCAGAACAGCCATGACACGCTGAGCCGTTTCGTTCAGGTCTTCCCGCAGACAGTGTTCCAGGAAGGCGTACTCGATGGTGTTGGGGCTCTTGGCAACGCCTACCCGGTCGCAGAAATTGCGGATGGACGCAGGGGTATAGCCACGGCGGCGCAGACCGCAGAGGGTGGGCATCCGGGGATCGCCCCAGCCGGACACATAACGGTTTTCAACCAAGGCCCTCAGCTTGCGCTTGGAAAGTACCGTGTGGTCGATGCCCAGACGGGCAAACTCGATCTGCCGGGGATGGTGGGGAACGGATACATTCTCCACGACCCAGTTATACAGGGGACGGTGATTCTCAAACTCCAGAGAGCAGAGACTGTGGGTGATGCCTTCCAGAGCGTCCTGGATGGGATGGGCAAAGTCGTACATGGGGTAGATGCACCACTTGTCACCCTGGCGGTGATGGTGCATGTGGCGGATACGGTAGATCACCGGGTCACGCATATTGAAGTTGCCGGAGGCCAGGTCGATTTTGGCACGAAGGGTGTACTTGTTATCTTCGAACTCACCGGCGCGCATCCGGGCAAACAGGTCCAGGCTTTCCTCAATGGGGCGGTCACGCCAGGGGGACTGGGCAGGGGTATTCAGATCGCCGCGGAATTCCTTAGCCTGTTCGGGCGTCAGCTCGCAGACATAGGCAAGACCCTTCTGGATCAGCTCAACGGCGTACGCATAGTCCTTTTCAAAGTAGTCAGAGCCGTAGTAGAACCGGTCGCCCCAGTCAAAGCCCAGCCAGTGGATATCCTCCTTGATGGCCTCCACAAACTCCACATCCTCCTTGGTGGGGTTGGTGTCGTCCATGCGCAGGTTGCACAGACCACCGAATTTTTCGGCAGTGCCAAAGTCGATGATCAAAGCCTTGCAGTGACCGATGTGCAGATAACCGTTAGGCTCGGGCGGAAACCGGGTATGCACCGTCTGACCGGCATAACGGCCGCCCTCGGCAATATCTTCTTCAATAAAGGCATGAATGAAATTTTTGCTTTCGGTAATTTCAGCCATATTGGATTACCCTCTCTTTTGCATAAAGTTCAAATCATTATAACCTATTTTGCTTATTTTTGCAATGGGTAAACGGATTTACACAGGAAAACTTTTCCACAGATCTTAGGAAGAACTGGATGGCACGGCCTTTTTTATCCGTAAGAGCGGAAAAAGTAAAAACTTTTCAGAAAATTTTGAATTTCTTGTTGTCAATTTGGCTGTCTTATATTAAAATAGGAAAGAATAGAGAGGAGTGATAGACTTGGGCGAAATTAAGTACAAGCGAATTTTGCTGAAGGTCAGCGGTGAGGCGCTGGCGGGCGCTGCCCACCGGGGTCTTAATTTTGAGATCATCAATAAGCTGTGCGTTTCCATCCAGGAATGTGTGGATATGGGTGTTCAGATCGGTCTGGTCATCGGTGCCGGCAACTTCTGGCGCGGTGTGAAAGACGGCGCTGATAAGATGCAGCGCTCCCATGCCGATGCCATGGGCATGCTGGGTACTGTAATGAATGCCATTGCGGTGGCGGACGCACTGGAAAAGCACGGCGTGGATGCCAGAGTTCTCAGCGCTGTGGAGATGAATAAGTTTACGGAGTATTTTACCCGGGATACCGCAGAGCGCTATCTCAATGAAGGCAAGGTAGTCCTGTTTGCCGCCGGCACAGGCAATCCCTATTTCTCTACGGATACCGGCGCTGTTTTGCGCGGTGTGGAGATCGAAGCTGACGCTATTCTCATGGCTAAGAACATAGATGCCATCTACTCTGCTGACCCCGCTAAGGATCCCACCGCAGTCAAGTATACCTATTTGACCTACGGCGAAGCACTGGCAAAGAACCTGAAGGCTACGGATATTACGGCGATGGCATTGGCGATGGACAACGACATGACCATGGTATGCTTCGGTCTGGATGAAGAAAACAGCATTGTGCGTGTGGTTCGGGGCGAACAGATCGGAACCACTGTTAAGAATCAATTTTAAGGAGGACAAGTATTATGGCCGTTGATTTTAAGGAATATGGCAGAAGAATGGAAAAGGCTCTGGACCATCTGGCAGAGGAATTCGGCGCAGTCCGCGCAGGCCGGGCCAATGCAAAGGTTCTGGACCGCATTACTGTGGAGTATTATGGCAGTGAGACACCGCTGAATGGTGTGGCTACCATTTCCTCTCCCGATGCCCGCACACTGGTGATCTCTCCCTGGGACACCAAGCTGCTGAAGGACATTCAGAAGGCCATCCAGTGCAGTGAACTGGGCATCAATCCCCAGAACGATGGCCGAGTGATCCGTCTGGTTTTCCCCCAGCTGACTGAGGAGCGCCGTAAGGAATTGGCCAAGCAGGTCAAAAAGTATTCTGAGGAAGCCAAGGTCGCCATGCGAAACATCCGCCGTGATGGTATGGACTATCTGAAGAAGCTGAAGAAAAATTCTGAGATCACTGAGGATGAGCAGAAGAAGGCAGAGAAGGATTTGCAGGATATGCTCGACAAATACATCAAGAAGGCCGATGAGGCTCTGGCAGCCAAGGAGAAGGAACTGATGGCTATCTAATGCATTGGGGGCGCGAGCGCCCCCAATGTTGTGTTATCATTTTAGATTGTGAAAGAGGTACTGCGATGGCTACTGCCGACAATCATAAGAAGTCTCCGGCTGTGCCGAAGCACATTGCGATCATCATGGATGGCAATGGACGCTGGGCAAAAAAGCGGGGGCTTCCCCGTACTGCCGGTCATGCTGCCGGTGCGGAGGCCTTTCGAAGAATTGCCAACTACTGCCGTACGCTGGGCGTAAAATATTTGACCGTCTATGCCTTCTCAACAGAAAATTGGAAGCGTTCGGAAGAAGAAGTTTCCGGTATTATGAAGCTGCTGGGGAAGTATCTGGAAGAAGCCCTGGCTGATATGGAAAAAAACCGGGTCTGTTTCCGCTTTTTTGGAGATTTAAGTCGGCTGAGTCCCGCACTGCGCAAAAGGTGTCTGGATGCCCAGAGTCAATCTTCCCAGTATGATGTGCAGGTGAATTTCTGCCTGAATTATGGTGGGCGGATGGAGATCGTCCAGGCTGCCCAAAAGTTTGCCCGGGAAGTGGCAGAGGGGAAACGGACTGCCGATGAGCTGGATGAGAGCCTATTTGAAAACTACCTGTATTCTGCAGGCGTTCCCGATCCGGAACTGATCATCCGCCCGTCGGGGGAAATGCGTACCAGCAATTTCCTGCTGTGGCAGTCGGCATACTCTGAATATGTGTTTATGAATGTACTGTGGCCCGATTTCGGTCCTGCTGACCTGGATGCGGCCATTGAAGAATACCATCGGCGGAACCGCCGTTTTGGAGGCGTTTAATAGATGAAAACCCGTTTGATCTCCGCAGCCATACTTCTGCCGGTGCTGTTTTTGGTAATTTGGGTGCTGCCTAAGATCGTGGCAGCAATCCTGATCGGCGCGCTGGCTGCTATTGCTGCCTATGAACTGTTGTACCGTACGGGCCTGGTGCGGCATGTGCGGCTGGTTGCCTACTGCATGGCAGCGGCTTTCCTGGTGAGTATCTGGTCTTATTATGATATGGACCGGGCCTGGGGTATGCTGGGCCTTATGGTGTTCCTGTCTGCTTTATTTACGGAAATGATGCTCAATCATGTGAAGGTGCGCTTTGAAAAGATATGCCTTTGCATTGTTGGCGGCCTTTTGGTGCCGTATCTGCTGACCTCTCTTGTCCGCATCCTGGGTACATACTCCGGGCGGTATACGATCATCATTCCCTTTATCCTGGCATTTCTGCCGGACAGCGGCGCGTATTTTGCAGGCCGTTACTTTGGCAGACGGAAGCTTTCCCCTGTCATCAGTCCCAACAAGACTGTTGAAGGTGCGGTAGGAGCCGCACTGACGGCGGTTGTTGGTATGCTGCTGTACTCTGTCATTATGGATCTGGGCTTCGATCGGCAGGTTGACTATGCCATTGCACTGCTTTACGGCGTTTTGGGCGCTGCCGCGGATATCTTTGGCGATCTGATGCTTTCCGCTGTAAAGCGGCAGACGGGCATTAAGGATTATGGCAATCTGATCCCCGGTCATGGCGGCGTTCTGGACCGGTTTGATTCCATGCTGATGGTAGGCCCTCTGACGGAAATTCTGTTAATATTATTGCCTGTGGTGGTGTAAGATATGGTAAAGTGTGTAAGTATCCTGGGGTCGACCGGCTCTATTGGCCGTCAGAGCCTGGATATTGTGAAGCATTTGAACATTCCGGTAGCCGCCTTGACCGCAGGCACCAGCGTAGAGCGGATGGCGCAGCAGTGCCGGGAATTCCGGCCCGCCCTGGCGGTCATGTCTACCCCGGAAGCTGCCAAAGCTCTGGCTGCGGCAATCCCAGAGCTGGATGTTGCCATCGCATGGGGTGAGGAGGGCTTGATCCGGGCCGCCACCATCCCACAGGCCGATTGCGTGATCACTGCGGTTGTAGGCATGCTGGGCTTGAAGCCGACGCTGGCGGCAGTCAAGGCAGGAAAGCGGATAGGCCTTGCCAACAAGGAAACACTGGTCTGCGCCGGCGAGCTGGTAATGGCGGAAGCGGCGAAATATAATACGGAGATCATTCCTGTAGATTCGGAGCATTCGGCGATTTTTCAATGCCTGATGGGGTCCAAAGAACACAGTGAGATCAAGCGCATCATTCTTACTTGTTCCGGCGGTCCTTTCTTTGGGATGGATAGGGACGCTCTGGCTGGGGTAACAAAGGCCGACGCGCTGAAGCACCCCAACTGGAAGATGGGTCCCAAAATAACAATCGACTGCGCGACTCTGATGAATAAGGGGCTTGAGGTCATTGAAGCCATGCGGCTGTACAGCCTGCCGCTGGAACAGGTGGATGTGGTGATCCACAGGCAGAGCATTGTTCACAGTATGGTGGAGTTTTGCGACGGCGCGGTGATGGCCCAGCTTGGCGCGCCGGATATGCGTCTGCCGATCCAGCTTGCCTTTACCTACCCGGAAAGGAAACCCTGCGTGGTGGATGCGCTGGATCTGATCAAATGCGGCCCACTGTCCTTCAGTGAGCCGGATATGGAGGCTTTCCCGTGCCTTGCGTTGGCACGAAAGTGCGCCAAGCTGGGCGGTACAGCCTGCGCGGTTATGAACGGCGCTAACGAAGAAGCTGTTGGAATGTTTCTGGCGGAGCAGATCGGGTTTTACGACATTTATGAGCGTGTATCCTATGCGGTGGATACCGTTCCCTTTGTCCGGAATCCTGACCTGGAGCAAATTCTGGAAGCCGACCGCCTAGCCCGCCTTGCGGTGAAGAATTTTAAGCATTAAAGAGGATTTCTATGACCATTCTGTTTGCGATTCTGCTGTTCAGCCTGTTGGTGTTTATCCATGAACTGGGACACTTTGTGGCAGCGAAACTTTCCGGTGTTCAAGTCAATGAGTTTGCTATCTTCATGGGTCCGGCCCTTGTGAAGTGGGAGCGGGGCGGTACGCTGTACGCTATTCGCTGCATCCCCTTCGGCGGCTACTGCGCCATGGAGGGAGAGGACGGCGACAGCGATAATCCCAGAGCCTTTACCCGGGCAGCCTGGTGGAAGCGGCTGATCATCCTGTCAGCCGGTGCTTTTATGAATTTTGTGATGGGCTTAGTCTTGCTGGTGGTTGTGTATCTGCCTGCCCAGCAGATGATCGTACCGGAGATCGCATTGATCGAGGAAGGCTGCCTGCTGGCCGGTGAAGATGGATTGCAGGTAGGCGACCGGTTTCTCAGCGTTGATGGCAGGAAGGTCTATGTCCAGTCGGATTTTACCATGCTCCTTGGCATGAAGGACGGAGACTACCACGATCTTGAGATCCTGCGTAATGGGGAAAAGATCATCCTTGAGAACTTTCGCATGCAGCGGGCAGAATTTCCCAACGAGGACGGAAGTGTTTCACTGCGTTATGGCTTTTCCTTTGATATTAAAGACATGACCGTTGGAGATAAGCTGAAGAATGTATGGTACACGGCGGTGGATTATATCCGTGTCACATGGCTGAGCCTGGGTATGCTGGTCAGCGGTAAGGCAGGGATGGCGGATGTATCCGGACCTGTTGGTATCGTGCAGCAGATGACGGAAACAGCGGCCCAATCTGCTACTACCTTTGCGGCTGTTATGAATCTGCTGAATTTCGGCGCCATGATCTCCGTGAATCTGGCAGTGATGAATCTTCTGCCCATCCCGGCTTTGGACGGCGGCAGAGTGGTCGGCGTTCTTTTGACTACGGCCGTTGAAGGTGTTACCAAAAAGAAGCTGGACCCAAAGTATGAGGGCTATATCCACGGCGCCGGTATGATCCTGCTGCTGGGGCTGATGGCGGTGATCCTGTTTAAGGATGTTTTTATGATTTTCAAGAGGTAACAATATGACAAGAAGAATCATGGTTGGGAATGTTCCCATTGGCGGCGGCGCTCCCATCGCCATTCAATCCATGCTCAATACCAAGACCACCGATGTAGAGGGATCTTTGGAACAGATCAAAAAGCTCCATACGGCAGGCTGTCAGATCGTGCGTCTGGCGGTGCCCAACATGGAGGCCGCCAGAAGCTTTGCAAAAATCTGTGAAAGAAGTCCGCTGCCGCTGGCGGCTGACATCCACTTTGACTATAAGCTGGCTATTGCCGCGGCTGAGGGCGGCGCATCCAAGATCCGCATTAACCCCGGTAATATCGGTGGCGAGGACCGGGTTGAAGCGGTGGTTAAGGCCTGTAAGCAGCGTAATATCCCCATTCGGATCGGTGTCAATGGCGGCAGCCTGGATCAGAAACTGCTGCAAAAGTACGGCCATCCTATTGCCGAAGCGCTGGTGGAGAGTGCTTTTGAACACATTGCGCTGCTGGAAAAGTTTGATTTTTACGATACCTGCGTTTCTATGAAATCTTCCACTGTCCCCACCATGGTGGCAGCGTCCCGGCTGTTCCGGGAAAAGTGCGACTATCCGCTGCACATCGGCGTGACAGAGACCGGCCCGGTAAAGATGGGCCTTATGAAATCTGCCATGGGCATTGGCGCGTTGCTGCTGGACGGTATCGGCGATACCATCCGTGTCAGCCTGACCGATGATCCTGTGGAGGAGGTCTATGCGGCCAAGGATATTCTAAAGGCTGCCGGACTGCGCAAAGAGGGTGTCAATATCATATCCTGTCCCACCTGCGGCAGAACCAGGATCGATCTGATTGGTCTGGTCAACCAGGTGGATGAAGCCCTGAAGTATTGTGAAAAGCCCATTACCGTGGCGGTTATGGGCTGCGTTGTCAACGGCCCCGGTGAAGCCAGGGAAGCAGATATCGGCATTGCTGGCGGCGATGGCTGGGGTATGCTGTTTGAAAAGGGACAGCAGGTCCAGAAGCTGCCTTATGAGGAGCTTCTGCCCGCGTTACTAAAGAAAATTGAGAAATTTTGAGGAATGTCCATGTCTGAATCCGTTAGCTTACTGAATATGTTCTCTCTGTACGAGCCGCCTGAGGCGCTTCAAAGCGTCCTTTCTCAGGCGGCCGTAGTTGCTGCGGATATCGACCCCATAAAGCGCCGTGTGGATGTGTGCATTCATTCCGATACCTACATAACCAGGGAGATACTGAACCAGGTCAGTGACCAGATCTGTCAGGCATACGGCCTGGATAAGCTGCATATTTCTGCTACCCATCCGGCTGACCAGCTTGTAAATATGGAAGCAGAGGAACTGCGGGAGCTGTTTGTAGCCCAGAATTCCATGAACCGGGGCAGTCTGGCCGGAGCGCAGTGGGAGTGGGAAGGACAGAAACTGACAGTACGCCTGGTTGGCAACGGTAAGCGGGAGCTGGAAGAGGCAGTTCCCGTTGTGCAGCGCCAGCTTCGGGAGCGGTTTGCTGCCGATGTGACCATTGAGGTCATTGCGGGCAGAAACCTGGAGGGAGAGGCCCTCTTTGCGGAAATGGAGCGCCTGCGGGGAAGCACTGTTATCAATGTACCCCGGGCAGCCATAGCTGAACAGCCGAAGAAGGCACAGAGTACGGACAGTGAGGCCATCTACGGGAAGCCCTTTAAGGGACAGGCTGTTTCCATGCGGGAGCTGGACCTGGATATGGGCAGCGTCATCGTAGAGGGCCGTGTGTTTGCTGTTGAGCATAAGGAACTGAAAAAGCGCAATGCCTGGGTGGTCAACTTTGATATGACCGATAATATGGGCTCTGTCCGCATCAACCGCTTTATGGAAAGCGGTGAGGCAAAGCCCATCCTGGAAAATGTGAAAGAGGGTTCTGTGCTGCGGGTGCAGGGCAAGCTGATGGTCAATAATTTTGACAATGAGATGGTACTCAAGCCCTACGCCATTATGCCGGGCACCATGCCCAAGCGCAAGGACACCGCTGAGGGAGCAAAGCGGGTTGAGCTGCATTTGCACACCTCAATGAGTAATATGGACTCGCTGACCAGTACCAAGGTTGCTATCAAGCAGGCTGCTGCCTGGGGTCATAGGGCTATTGCCATTACGGACCACGGCTGCTGCCAGTCCTTTACGGACGCGCTGCATGTGGTGGAGGATTGGAAGGGCGCACCCAAGGTAGCCGGAACGGATGATACCATTAAGATCCTCCACGGCTGCGAGGGGTATTTCGTCAACGATGTGGACGACCGAATCGTCGTCCATGGCCGGCAGGATATGACCTTCGACCGGGAGTTTGTGGCCTTTGACCTGGAAACCACCGGACTTTCCTCCAGAACAGACCGGATTATCGAGATCGGTGCTGTCATTATGAAAGATGGCAAGGAGGTCGACCGATTCCAGACCTTTGTAGCCCCCCACCGTACTCTGGAAAAGAAGATCGTTGAGCTGACAGGCATTACTGACGATATGCTGAAGGGCGCTCCCGATATTGAGGAGGTACTGCCCAAATTCCTGGAATTCTGCGGCGGCCGTGTATTGGTAGCCCATAACGCCGACTTTGATACGGGCTTTATCCGCGCGGCCTGTGAGCGGCAGGGGATCGCCTATGATCTGACCTCCGCCGATACGCTGATCCTGGCCCAGAATTTGATGCCCCAGCTTGGCAAGCATAAGCTGGACATTGTGGCAAATGCTTTGAGTCTGCCGGAGTTCAATCACCACCGGGCGGCGGATGACGCGGTGATCTGCGGCATGATCATGGACAGATTCATGGGGATGCTGACAGAAGAATACGGGATCGATTCTCTACAGAAGATCAATCCGGCTATGGAGGGACTGCGTTCCCAGAACCGGATCGGTGACCGGCACGCAAGGCATATTATCCTCTTTGCCAAGAACCAGATTGGCCTGCGTAACCTGTACCAGTTGATCTCTCTGTCCAACCTGCAATATTTTAAGCGTGTTCCCAGAATTCCCAAGTCTGAGCTGATCCGGCTGCGGGAGGGTCTGATCATCGGCTCTGCCTGTGAGGCAGGTGAGCTGTTCCAGGCCATTCTGGCAAGAAAGAGCGAAGATGAGCTGAAGCGCATTGCGTCTTTCTACGATTTTCTGGAGATTCAGCCCCTGTCCAACAACCGCTTTATGCTGGAAAAGGGCCTTGCCAGGGATGAAGAAGAACTGCGGGAGTATAACCGTACCGTTGTCCGTCTTGGCGAGGAGTTGGGCAAGATGGTCGTCGCCACCGGCGATGTTCACTTCCTGAATCCCGAGGATGAGATCTTCCGCCATATTCTGCTGGCGACCAAGGGCTTTGAGGATGCGGACAAGCCCAATCCTTTGTATTTTAGAACCACCGATGAGATGCTCAAGGAGTTTTCCTATCTGGGTGAAGAGAAGGCCTATGAGGTGGTAGTTACCAATACCAATCTCATAGCCGATATGTGCGAGACACTCCGTCCTGTGCCGCACAACCTGTTCGCGCCCAAGATCGAAAACTCCGTTGAGGACCTGAATGCACTGGTATACGGAAAGCTCCACAGGCTCTACGGTGAGAATCCGCCGGAGCTGTTTGTCAGGCGTGTGGAAACGGAGCTGCACGATATCATCTCCTGCCACTATGATGTGATCTACATGTCAGCCCAGCGGTTGGTACAGAATTCCCTGGAGAACGGCTACCTGGTTGGTTCCCGTGGCTCTGTCGGTTCGTCTATCGTGGCCTTTATGTCCGGCATCACGGAGGTCAATTCCTTCCCACCCCATTACCGCTGTCCCAACCCGGAATGTAAGCATACGATATTGGATGTACCCAAGGAATTCAACTGCGGCGCGGACCTGCCGGACATGGCCTGTCCTCTGTGCGGTACGCAGCTTGAAAAGGATGGCTTTAACATCCCCTTTGAGACATTCCTGGGCTTCGGCGGCGATAAAGTGCCGGATATTGACCTGAATTTTTCCGGCGAATACCAGGCGGAGGCCCACAAATACTGTATTTCCATGTTTGGCGCTTCCCATGTGTTCCGGGCGGGAACCATTGGTACCGTTGCGGAAAAGACCGCCTTTGGTTATGTGAAAAAGTACCTGGAAGAGCGGGGAAAAACCGCCGCCAGCGCTGAAAAGAACCGTTTGGCCGCAGGATGTGTGGGTGTGCGCCGTACCACGGGCCAGCATCCCGGCGGCCTGGTGGTCATTCCTCAGGAAAATGAGATCTGGGATTTCTGCCCGGTGCAGCATCCGGCGGATGACCCAAAATCTGACCAGATCACCACCCATTTTGAATATCACTCCATGGAAGAAAATCTTCTGAAGCTGGATATGCTGGGTCATGATGACCCCACCATGATCCGCATGATGGAAGATATGACTGGGGTGGATGCCAAAACCATCCCTTTGGATGACAAGGGTACAATGTCCATCTTTACCACATCCAAGATATTGGGCTATGAGAATGACCAGATCCTTGGCCCAACAGGCGCGGTGGGTGTGCCGGAGTTCAATACCCGTTTCACCCGTGGTGTTTTGCTGGATACCATGCCCACGAAGTTTGACTTCCTGGTGCGGATCTGCGGCTATACCCACGGCACGGATGTGTGGTTGGGCAACGCGAAGGATCTGATCAACTCCAAAACCGCTACCGTGGATCAGACCATCGGCGCCCGTGATGACATTATGCTCTATCTGATCTCCTGCGGTATGCCGGATAAGCGGGCATTTAAGATCATGGAGTCCGTCCGTAAGGGCAGGGGCTTGCCCCCCGGCGCTGAGGAGGAAATGCGCTCTGCCGGTGTGCCGGATTGGTATATCGGTTCCTGCAAGAAGATCAAGTACCTGTTCCCCAAGGCCCACGCGGTGGCCTATTGCATGATGGCGTTCCGTATCGCATGGTTCAAGGTATATCATCCGCTGGCGTTCTACGCTGCCTACTTCTACCGCAGAAGCCAGAAGGGCGGCTTCGATGCGCTGCTGATGACCAATGGCATGGAGTCCGTCCTTGCCAATATCGATGCCATCGATAACAATGAAGATGCAACAGCCAAGGATGAAGACCTGCTGACCACCCTGGAAGTGGTGTATGAGTTCTACCTTCGGGGCTTCGAATTCGCGCCTATCAGCATTTACGAAAGCCATGCGACAAAGTTTTTGATCAAGGATGGTAAGATCCTGCCGCCCTTTGTGGCCATTTCCGGCCTGGGCGAAAGCGCTGCCTGGGATCTGATGGAGGGCAGGGAAGGAAAGTCCTTCATCTCCATTGAAGAGGTTGCTGCCGCCTGTCCCAAGGTTTCCAAGACCCACATGCAAATGCTCAAAGAGGCCGGCGCTTTCGGTGATTTGCCGGAAACCAGCCAGGTCAGTCTGTTTTAAGGAGGTTCTGTTATGCAAGATATCGGTATGCAGTTCCATATTCGCTGCCGGGAAGGGGATGTAGGACGCTATGTATTCCTGCCCGGTGACCCTGGCCGCTGCGAAGCCATTGCGCAGCACTTTGATAATCCTGTTCATGTGGGTATGAACCGGGAGTATAACATCTATACCGGTACGCTGCTGGGCGAAAAGGTCAGCGTCTGTTCCACAGGCATTGGCGGCCCCTCCGCATCCATTGCCATGGAGGAATTGGTGGCCATCGGCGCGGATACCTTTATCCGGGTGGGTACCTGCGGCGGCATTGACCTAAGTGTACTGCCCGGTGATGTAGTGGTAGCCACCGGCGCTATCCGCTATGAGCATACCTCTGTGGAATATGCGCCCATTGAGTTTCCGGCGGTTTCGGATTTTGAGATCGCTATGGCGCTGAAGCAGGCAGCACAGGATTTGGGATACCGGGTGCATACCGGTGTCGTCCAGTGCAAAGATTCCTTCTACGGCCAGCACGCACCCCAGAAATCTCCTGTGTTTTATGAGCTGGAACAGAAATGGGAAAGCTGGAAGCGTCTGGGCATCAAGGCCAGTGAGATGGAATCCGCCGCACTGTTTGTGGTGGCGGCAGCACTGGGTGTCCGTTGCGGAAGCTGCTTCCACGCGGTATGGAATCAGGAGCGGGAAAAGCTTGGCATGACCATGCCCATGACGGAGGATACCTCCGGCGCTATCCGGGTAGGCATCGAAGCCATGAAGCGGATCATCTCCGCTGACAGATAGTAAAAAAGAAGGTGCTTAATGCACCTTCTTTTTTGCAGAGTGTCAAAAAAGCCGCTAATCGTCAAAAAGCGAAATAATCCAAATGTCTTTGAGGAAAGCCTTCCCCCCCTGGGGGGAAGGTGGCAAAAATCTCTGATTTTTGACGGATGAGGGGTGAAAAAGCTTGCTTCGCAAGGCTTTTTGACTTACTGCACAACTCGCTCTCTACCGTACCACCTGTACGCCGACGAGAGCGAGTTGTTTGTCTTTGCGGCTCCTTTGACCTCTGTCAGTCTGTCAAAAAACAAGTTTTTTGATAGACTGTAAAAAAGAAGGTGCTTAATGCACCTTCTTTTTTGCTGTAACAGGAATTTGAGATAAAATCACAGCGGCAAACATCAGCACGCAACCAAGGGCCTCCTGGGTTGTCATGGTTTCTTTTAGAAGAAGCCAGCCCGCAAGAACGGCAAATACCGATTCCATACTCATGATCAGAGAGGCTGTGGTTGGTTCGACATGCTTCTGACCGATGATCTGGAAGGAATAGGCCGCGCCCATGGAGAGGAATCCGGCGTAGCACAGGGGAAACCAGCAATCCAAAAGGCCGGAAACACTGACATCCTCAGTAAAGCATGTTACGATGGCAGAGCCTACGGCACAGACCGCTGCCTGCAGGCAGTTCAGCCGGAGAGAATCGGTCTCCGCCGCAAAATGGTCTACAGCCAGGATCTGTACGGCAAACATCAGTGCGCTTCCCAATAAGAGGATATCGCCAATATTGATCCGGAAAACACCGGCAAAGCTGAGCAGATAAAGGCCAGCTACCGCGATGGCTACACTGACAGGAACGATAAAGGTGAATTTTCGTTTCAGAAACAATCCCAGTACCGGAACTAATACAATGTACATTGCCGTCAGAAACCCGGCTTTGCCCGCTGTAGTATATACGATTCCCACCTGCTGCAGATTGCAGGCGAGAAACAGGGGAATGCCGCAGAACAGCCCCGCTTTCCATAATTTTTTGTCCTTCCATTGGGTGGGGAAGCGCTTGCCATCTTTTCTATCAAACAGCCAGATCACGGGCATCAGCCCGATCACAGCCAAAGTACAACGGACAGCCTGGAAGGTGAATGGGCCAATGTGATCCATACCCACACTTTGAGCGATAAAGGTCGTACCCCAAATAAAAGTTGCCAGCAGCAGACAGGCGCTGCCGCGCAGTTGCTTTCTCATAATCATCACCGGTTGCCAGTTTATCACAGATAGATTCTGTTTGCAATTGCAATTTGCACGATCTGTGTTATAATAAAGAAAAATCTCTCAGGAGGTACGATTATGGAAGAAACAATGAAGATTCGCAAGCGTTCTGAGATCCCGGTGGAGGATACCTGGGCCACGGAGGATATGTATGCCACCGACGAAGCCTGGGAGCAGGAGCTTGCTACCCTGGAAGCGGATAAGGAACGGGCTGTTTCCTTTGCAGGCCGCCTGGCAGAGAGTGCCGATGTTCTTTGCGATTATTTGAGCCAGATGGAGGCGGTCAATTCCAAGATCGAGCTGCTGGCAAACTACTGCATGCGCAAAGCCGATGTGGATACCCGCAATGCCACATACCAGGCCATGACCGGTAAATTTATGAGCGTAGTGGTGGCGCTGGGCGCTGCTGCCAGCTTTGAAACCCCGGAGATCATGGAAATCTCCGACGAAGTTCTCGAAAACTTTTATGCCACCCAGCCCAAGCTGGAGCGCTACCGCCGGTATCTGACCGATATGCGCCGCCGCAAGGCCCACACCCTGTCTGCCGCGGAGGAAAAACTGCTGGCTGCCGCAGGTGAGGTTGCCGGCGCGCCCGATGATATTTACGGTATGTTCGCCAATGCGGATATGACATTCCCGGATGCGCTGGACAGCGAGGGCAAGGCCCATCCTGTCAGCCAGGGTACATTTGTCCTTTGCGAGGAGAGCGCCGACCGTGTGCTGCGGAAAAACGCCTATGAGAGTATGTACCGCACCTTTGGCAATTTCAAGAACACAGCCGCTGGCCTTCTGAATGCACAGAATAAGCAGCTTAAGTATTTTGCTGAGGCCCGGAAGTACCCCAATGCTTTTGAGGCATCTCTGGACCGGACCAATGTTCCCACTTCTGTATATCTGAATCTGATCGAAGCTGTTCATCAGAACATGGACAAGATGCACCGCTATGTCCGCCTGCGCAAGAAGCTGCTGGGCGTGGACGAGCTGCACTTCTACGATGTGTATACCCCTCTGGTTGAGGGCGTGGATAAGTATATTCCCTTTGCCGATGCCAAGCAGACAGTTTATGACTCCCTGGCACCTCTGGGTGAAGCGTACCGTAAGATCTTGAAGGAAGGCTTTGAAAACCGCTGGATCGATGTGTATGAGAACGAGGGCAAGCGCAGCGGCGCTTACTCTGCCGGCGCTTCTGTCCATCCCTATGTGCTGCTGAACTACACCGGCACTCTGGACAGCCAGTTTACACTGGCCCATGAGATGGGCCACGCCCTGCACTCCTACCTGTCCAACAAGCATCAGAACCCCATCGACGCGGATTATGTGATCTTCGTGGCTGAGGTGGCATCTACCTGTAACGAGGCCTTGCTGATGGAGTACCTGCTGGGTAAGACCACCGATAAGAAGGAACGGGCATACCTTATCAATCACTTCCTGGACCAGTTCAAGGGTACACTGTACCGCCAGACCATGTTCGCCGAATTTGAGCTGAATATTGGCCGCATGGTCAGTGAAGGCAAGACTCTGACTGCCGATGTGCTGTGCGCTGAGTACCGCCGGCTGAACGAGATGTACTTCGGACCCGATATGGTTGTGGACGACGAGATCGCCATGGAGTGGGCCAGAATTCCCCACTTCTATTACGATTACTATGTGTACCAGTACGCGACCGGCTACGCGGCGGCCATTGCCTTGTCCCGCCGGATCCTCAGCGGTGAGGCTGGGGCGGTGGAGGCATACCTGCGCTTCCTGTCCGGCGGAAGATCCAAAGACCCCATTTCCCTGTTGAAGGATGCAGGTGTGGATATGACATCTTCCGCGCCGGTTGAGCAGGCGTTGGCTCTGTTTGAAAGATTGCTGGATGAGATGGAAAGTTTGATGGAGGACTGTGTATGAATGATTTGTTTATTCCTACCCTGCA
>JAZKYA010000036.1:0-59812 GCA_045611945.1 Faecousia sp.
CAACTCGCTCCCGTCGGCGTACAGGTGGTACGGTAGGGAGCGAGTTGTGCAGTAAGTCAAAAAGCCTTGCGCAGCAAGCTTTTTCACCCCTCATCCGTCAAAAATCAGAGATTTTTGCCACCTTCCCCCTGGGGCCGCGTTGGCCCGCGCCGCCGGTGGCGGATAAAGCGGGGCATAAGCGTGTGCCGCGGTCAAAATTTTGTGAGCGGATAGCGAACAGAAAATTTTGGGCACCGCAAACGGGGAAGGCTTCCCTCAAAGACATTTGGATTATTTCGCTTTTTGACGATTGGCGGCTTTTTTGACACTCTGAGGGTGTGTCCCATGGGACACACCCTTCTGTTTAATTATATGGCACCAGTTCCACGGTGTAGCCTGCTTCCCGGAGAGTGAATACCAGACCGTCCTCAGCCAGTAGGTGGGCAAGACCTACAGCATAGAACACGGTATCGCCGCTTTCCAGGTATTTCTTGGCCACATCCAGCATTCCTGCGTTACGGTCGGACTCCATGGTTTTGATATACTCATCATAGATCTTTGCAAGCTCCGCATTGATGGATTCCATGTTGTCACGAATATATTGGACGGTTTCCAGATCTTCTTCCTCCAGATCTTCCTCCGCTTCCCATTCAGCCAAATCTTCCTCAGTGAAGGCCCAGGGCTCACGCTTCATTTCCTCGATCAGTGCCGCCTCATCACCGGAACACCACAGCTCATACAGCTCCTGTGTGCCTTCCCAGGTGTCTTTGCCATGGGAATAGGCACTGCTGTAAAGCATGAATTCCTGCAGGTAGTCAGAGTAGCCTGTCATCATCTCAATCTGGAACATGGTGGATTCCACCTCCCACAGGGGGATATCATTCGCTTCCGCCAGCTTTTCCAGACGGCTCTCCAGACCCTTTTCGCTCAGCAGGCTGTAGCCCTGTCTCAGATAGAAGTTGTCAATAGCGCTGCTCCAAAGGGATGCCTTCTGATATTCCGCATTATAGAAGTAGTTGCCGGTTGCCTTCATGGTCTTGACGGCGTTCTCGTGGAGGTCCTCCGTAACGATATGGTCAGCGATGGTAGTCTCGTAGAAGTAAAGGGCGGATACCTGGCTTTGCAGCGCCTCGTCTGTTTCCAGGGCTTTGTCAAATCCGTCGGTATCGCATTCCACAGCCAGTGCGTCAGAGGACAGCAGCGCGTCGTAGATCTCCTGGGGCAGGAACGCGGTCCGGTCATCACCTACATGGATGGTGCCGAAGAGCCACATTTCCTCTCCGTCGGGGCCGGTTACATGGTAAAACAGGGGGGTAGGTTTGGTTTCCGGCTCGATGTCCGGGCTGGTCTCCTCATAAATGGCCTCATAGGCGGTAAGGCTTGCCAGATCATAAGATTGGTCATATTGATCGATCAGCAAGCATTCCTGACCTTCAATGGTGTGGCAGCCCTCATAGAAGTAGCCGCAGGCCGTGGGGAGCATGGTGTACTTATCCAGAGCCAGGTAATAATCCAACTGGTTGGTCTGATAGCTGGAAGCAAGGCTCTGCAGCAAATTGGCGCTGCCCAGATAGGTGGCGCTGAAATCCTCACTGAGGCTTAGCGCCAGCTCTTCAGTACCGGTGTATTCGATCAGATACAGGCTTCCCAAATTAGTGATCCGGGCATCAGTAAGATAGGTCGTGTCGAACAGAGGCAGCACAAGGGAATCCAAAACATAGTCCTCTATGATATCCTGGGTTACATTATCCAGAGTTTGGGGATCGCCCCCATCCTGGGACATGGTAAATTTGCCATCAATATACTTTTCATCTATCTCAAGTGATTCCTCACCCGCAGAAGAAAAAGCATAGAGACTGGTGTTCAAGCGGTAATCAAAGCCGGACTGTTTACGGAAGGTGTTGATGTCGATGGACTGATTGACCGCCAGGCCTGCTGCCTGGGACTGGACGCTGTTCAGAACAATGGTGGAAAGCTGGCCTGCCTGAAGCACATATCCGTAGGCGTGGTCTAAAAGCCACATGCCGTCGATATCCTCCACGGTGGTGTATTGGCCAATATCGGAGGGGAGGGAATCCGGATCACCGGGATTCTTGTATGTAATGGAATAGGTGGTGACATACAGCGCAGGACCGTAAGTATATTCTGCCCCATAGTTGCATTGGGTCAGTTTTCCGTTTGCATCCAATGCAGCGGTGGCTTCCACGCTGACAGGTATGGCATCCTCATCTGCCAGCCAGCTTTCAATGGCGGCGGCATCGCTGAAGCGGACGGTACGGCCATCATCAGCCATGGTGACGGTGTACAGGCTGGGATCCATAAGCTGCAATGCAGGGTAGCGGAGGAGGAAATCCTCAGCCGACATCTCGGCAGTGAAGTCACAGCTATTGAGCGTTTGGTAGACAGCTCCATTAGTGAAATATTCCGTACGGCTGTACTCGTAATCACCGTAGTCGGTGGTATTTTCAGTTTTTGCCAGGAAGGTATCTTTTCCCAGGTCCCAAAGCTCCACCGTCTGGGTTTGGCTGCTGGTGAAGGTTTGGCCGGCCACGGTCATAGTCTGGGATATTTTGATCTCCATGCCTACACTGGCACCTAGAGCATCTACTGCCGCAGTGTAGATATCCGCCGCGTCCGGGGGCGCGGTGGTTACAGGCAGTGTAGTCGGAGGCACTGTGCTTTCTGGGGCAGAGGACTGCTGGGGAACATTTCCTGTGCAGCCCGCAAGACACAGCAGCAGACTCAGTACCAAAAGAAGGACGGACAGGCGTGTTCGGTTCTTCATAGGAGATCTCCTTTCTGTTGTGTGTTTCCTATTTATACCATATCAAAAATTGTGTAACTAGTCAATAAAATAAGGATATTTCCCCTGGAGATTTGTGCAGAATCTTGTACGAATCTTGTAATTGCCCATTGAAAACTGTCGAATGATTTGATAAAATGGTAAAAACAAGGAGGGATGCGCTTTGACAAAGAAACGATGGGGAGACAGGCCCGATGCGGTATGGCTCAGGGATCTGCCTGCCATGAACCAGATTATGACGACTCTGATGCCCAACCGAGCTGACAATGAAGCTTTCGTCAGTGTGGATATCGATATGGCACCCTTGGAAGCCTATCTGGAAAAGAAGAACGAGGGCCTGGATAAGTCCCACCGTTACACATTTTTCCACCTGGTCAGCGCCGCTATCGGCAAGGCGTTCATTCTCAGACCGAAGATGAACCGGTTTGTCTGTAACCATAAGATCTATCAGCGGGATAAGGTTACTGTGGCATTTACAGTCAAAAAGCAGTTTGATGACCATGCGGAGGAAGGCCTGGCCTTCTTTGAATATAAACCGGAAGATACCATCGATACATACCATGAAAAGATTATGAAGGCCATCCATGTGGCCCGCCATGAGACCGATACCTCCACCGGCGCTATGGATATTATCACCAAGCTGCCCCACTGGCTTGTGGTGGCGATCGTGAAGCTGGTGCTGTGGCTGGACAAGTTCGGCTGGGCACCCCAGGGCCTTATCGGTACCGATCCCAACCATGCATCGGTCTTTTTGTCCAACCTTGGCTCTATCGGACTGGAATGCGGTTATCACCACCTGGTAAACTGGGGTACAAACTCCTGTTTTGTGGTGTTGGGTAAAAAATGCTGGAAGAAGGAATACGATGCCTCCGGCGAAGGCCGCTGCAGAGAGGTAGTGCCGCTGGGCATTACCCTGGATGAACGCATTGCAGACGGCTACTATTATTCGGGTACGGTGGCCCTGGTAAAGGAACTTCTGGCACACCCCGAATTGCTGGAGCTGAGCGCGGATACACCTGTAGAGTATGCGATCAAAAGATAACATAGTCTCATCGGAGCAATGTCATTAAGTTAAGGCATCTGTGTCATTCTGAGCGAGCGAAGCGAGTCGAAGAATCCGTGATATCCATGAGAAACGGATCCTTCGGCTTCGCGCCTTCAGCACTTCGCTCAGGATGACATACTAACTTAATGACATTGCTCTCGGAGACCGCTTTTTTCTTGACAAAGGATTCTTTCAGCGGTATAATGTGCCCAGAAACGGGCTTGTAGCGCAGTTGGGAGCGCACCACATTCGCATTGTGGGGGTCGAGGGTTCGAATCCCTTCAAGTCCACCAATAAAAAAACCGCCATCGGGCGGTTTTTTTTATTGGTGGACTTGAAGGTGTCTCGAAGGATAAAATGCGGTGCGGATGAGCGCTGCCGGCGGAGACCTGACGAAGCCGAACCATAATTTTCTCCCGATGCATCGGGAGAAAATGCAAACGAATCTGCTGCATTTTTTATATCTATATATCATACCTGGGGGGGCATCACACAGCTTGCGGTACAAAGCAAGCTGTGCGTTTCGGCTGACGGTATTTGCTTCCGCAAAGGTCGGAATAGGGCAGAGAATCTATCTTGTCTCACTACACTAAGCTGTCTTTTTGATAGTTATGCCCATTCTTTAGTCCAAAGTGGGGATTTTTACATTTGTGTATTTATCACGAATGTGCTGTTCCCATTCTGCACATAACTCCTTCCATGTTTCCCCGGCAACTGCTTCGACAGTGTCGGGAAAAAGCAGTAGATCGTATACTACGCGTTCTTCGTACAGATCAATCAGATAACGACTGAAGGAATTATGGGCCTGTGCTCCTGTTCTATAAGCCAGTTCATAATAACCATTATAATAGCACAGAATGTCCCAAGCTTCAAAATAGTCATCTCGTCCTGATTCGTAGGCTCGCCCAGTAAAGGCTCGGAACAGTTCGATGCCATCCTCACTTTTTGAAAATGTATGTTCTGTAGTCATTTGCGCATATTGGGAGAGAGATGCGCCAAGCTCACAAAATGTCTGTGACTGCCAACTACTTCCTAGATCAGGATTTATTAAATGCTCTATATGGTGATAATACTCATGCAAATATGGGCGTATGGAAGTAATATATGCGGTCTGTGTAGATGAATGATACGCGCCCGTATTTTGGGTAATAAACTTCTTGGTGGTACTATTTTCACTATCCAACCATTTCATGCGTATTGTACCGGCTTCATCCTCTAAAGCGAAATATTCAACAGCAGCCGTGATTTCCTGATTTATGGTGTTTGCAGTTTGATAGATAGATGAATAATCGTCCCAATAATCACCGTAAAGGCTTTCCATGGTATCGCGGTAATTGCCGTCTATGATAAGCTCTGCATAGGTGGTCATGATACGCAGTTTTACACCTTCTCCGTAGTAAGCATACCCACAAATTTGGCGCTCAAAGGGAACGGAAAGCTCCTGTGCGTAGGCGCTGACCAGTTTATAATAGTCATCCAACTGCTCAACAATCGGTTTTTTCAACGCATTCTTCCAATCTGTTTTTTCGAAGAGATGGATAGCTAAAGCTTTGCTGTTGTTGATTGTTTCCTCGGATGCGAACTTATCGGTAAAAGTGGGGTACAGCAGATTGATTACATTGGGATTCTCCGCGAAAAACAGATCCGCAGTGTTCTGCTCGAAAGTCGGCACAGAATCGGTCTGCCATCCCAATTCGTCTGCAATGGCGTTGGACATGGCATAGATGTAGCCATAATCGGTGTAGTCACCCCAGACGGTCTGGAGTGTCACAAGCACCTGCTGCCATGTTCGCATATCAGACAAGGCCACATATACTCCATTCTTGCTGCTCTCGCTAAAGCTATAGCCATAGTCCGTGCCATAGAATTCCATTTCTCCGATTTCAATACCACGGTTACGGAGATGTGTCACCAGTGTTCGCTGGACATTGATGAAATTATCCGCTACGGATTTATCATCGGTAAAACAGTAGAATTCTCCGTCCTTGGTATCGGTGGTGAGCGCAGACTTCTCCGCCCACCCATCTACAGCGGCGGGCTGGACATAGCTTTTACTCTTTACAGAATATGTGTAGGTTTCTTGTGCCGGATTTATTACATTTTGCTTACAGCCGAACAATATAGCAGCAACCAAGGACGCAGCACATATTTGAAGCAGATGCTTTCGAAGATTACTCATCCTGTTTTTTACGCTCCTTCATGAGACGATATCATACCTGGGGGGCGTCACACAGCTTGCGGTACAAAGCAAGCTGTTCGGTCCAATAGGCAGTGTCGGCTTCTGTAATAGGGCGGATGACCCGGCAGGGGTTGCCTGCGGCCACTACATTGCCGGGGATGTCTTTCGTAACTACACTGCCTGCGCCAATGACAGTATTGTCTCCAATGGTAACGCCGGGACAGATCACGGTATTGCCGCCGATCCACACATTGCTTCCGATGGTCACAGGGATACCGTGGTCATGACCGAGGTTTCTGACGGTGGGATCTATGGGATGGTTGGCGGTGTAGACCGACACTTTGGGACCAAGCATCACATGATCGCCAATGGTGATCTTCCCACAGTCTAAAAACACACAGTCGTAATTACAAAAAAAGTGATCTCCAACGCTGATGTTATACCCGAAATCGCAGAAGAAGGGAGCCTCCACATAGGCGCCTTCTCCTGCGTGGGAGAATAGCTCCTGTACCAGTTTCTGCTTCGTTTCGGGCTGAGTCTCCGGCGTTTGGTTGAGCAGCCGGGTGATGCGCATAGCATTGCAGTGGGCGCGGCGCAGGTCTTCGTCCAGTTTATAAAGCATGCCGCTTTGCTGAAGCTGTCGTTCGGTCATGGTTGATCCCTCCGTGAGAGTGCCTGTTTGCCAAGAGCATACCACAAACAGGAATTGGTGTCAAAGAAAATATATATATCGGAGGAAAAGCTTGACTACCTATGTTATAATTCTTTATAGAGTCAGGGCATAGCAGAAAAAGGGGGGTTAAAAAGATGATCATTGCGGTCACTTATGCTGATGGACAGATCTTTCAGCATTTTGGACATACCCAAGCCTTCAAGCTTTACGAAATAGAGAATGGTACGGTGCTGGCTGCCCGGATCGTGGAGACCAATGGCAGCGGACATGGTGCCCTTGCCGGCTTCTTGACAGGGCAGGGGGTTGATGTGCTGATCTGCGGTGGTATTGGCGGCGGCGCGCGGCTGGCATTGGCTGAGGCCGGCATCCGGTTGTTCGGCGGCGTCAGCGGCGATGCGGACGATGCCGTGGAAGCGCTGCTGTCCGGACAGTTAATGTATAATCCCAATGTTCGCTGTAATCATCACGAACACAACGGGGGACATATCTGCGGGAATCATAGCTGCCAAGCGTAAGCAATAAATCATACAAGGGCCGCACGGTTGCTGTGCGGTATGGGTTTGAAGAATATGAAAAGGAACATATTGAGAGCAATCATCATCGTACTGGCGGTTGTACTTATCGCGGAGCTTGGATATATGGCATACAGGGGTCATTCTGACAGATGGCAGGCTTCCACAGATAATACAACATCCGGTACACAGCAAACTGACAGCGGGAATACTTCTGACCAGACAATTACCGGTGATGCAGGGAGCAATCTTCCCGATGACACACAGGTTGGCACTGAAAATCAGGGAACTGAGCCTGTTGTGACGACAAAACCGAACCAGAGTACCGGGCCTGCGGCAACGACAAAGCCGACCCAGAGTACCGGGACCACACCAACCACAACGCCCACAGAGGCAACAAAACCCACAGAAACAGAGCCTCAGCAGACCATAGAGGCGACCCGGGATCATGACCGGGAAGAGAATGAGCTCCCCGCAATGCCTTTGTGACGAAAAACGCAGGGCGTACCGGCAATCCATCGGTGCGCCCTGTTCTGTTTTCAGAAGCAAATATGGAAGCCGACCGCTCTGAAGTTTTTTATCCAAAGCTATTGACAAATGCTGGATATGGATGTATGATATAAGTGTGATTAGCTGCGGCTAATTCAATTTTAAGCAGTTGGTTAGCGTATGCTAATTGGAAGCCAGTCATCAAATACGAATCAGGTGATATATATGAATTTAAGGACTGCGCAAGAAGGCAAGGAATATATTATCCGCAGAATTGAAACCGATGACGAGGAGCTGGATGCGTTCCTGTTTTCCCTGGGCTGCTATAGCGGAGAACCTATTACTGTCGTTTCACGCCGCAGGGGAGGCTGTACTGTTTCTATTAAGGATGGCCGTTACAACATTGACGACCAGCTGGCGGAAGCGATTATTGTATAATGTGGACACAGCGGAGAAAATGGTCCGCTGTTTGTCTTGGAAATTTAGTTAGCTTAGGCTAACAGATGGCGCAAGGCCGAAATTCAGAGGAGGAATGGAACTTGAGAATAGCTTTTGCGGGTAACCCCAACAGCGGTAAGACCACCATGTACAACGCTTTGACCGGGCGCAATGAGAAGGTTGGCAACTGGGCGGGCGTTACCGTGGATAAAAAAGAAGCTCCCATCAGGAAACAGTATGCGGGGGAACTGGAACTGATGGCTGTAGACCTGCCAGGCGCATATTCCATGTCACCCTTTACCTCTGAGGAGAGCATTACCAGCTCCTTTATCCAGAATGAAAGACCCGATGTGATCATCAATATCGTTGATGCCACAAATCTCAGCCGTTCCCTGTTTTTTACCACCCAGCTTTTGGAATTGGGCATTCCCATGGTAGTTGCCCTGAACAAGGCAGATATCAATGAGAGGAAGAAGACCCAGATCGATGAGGTGCTGCTGTCCGGGAAGCTTGGCTGTCCGGTTATAGAAACTGTTTCCACATCTTCTGAGGGTTTGAAGGATGTAGTCAGTGCTGCCGCCAGACTGCTGGGCAGGGGACAGACGGCTCCTTACAACCAGGGGGATATTGATCTGACCAGTAAGCAGGCAGTCGCGGAAGCTGACCGCAGGCGTTTTGCTTTTGTCAATAGTATCGTCAGGGAAGTGGAAAGCCGCACTGTCCGTACCCGTGATAAGAATTTTCAGGATAAGATCGACGCTGTGCTGACGCACCCACTGGCTGGCCTGCCCATCTTCGCGGTGGTGATGTTCCTTGTGTTCCAGATCTCCCAGGCATGGATCGGCCCGTGGATCGCGGAGGGCTATGCGTTTGCCAATGGAACGGTAGTTCCCGGCCTGGTCACGGTGATCGATGCCTTTAAGGAATGGGTCGCCGGGCTGCTGGTTGGCGGCAATGATTTCCTGGTGGCCTTATTGACCGAGGGCATCATCGGCGGTGTATCCGCTGTTGTTGGTTTTCTGCCTCTGGTCATGGTCATGTATTTCCTTATCGCCCTGCTGGAGGATTGCGGCTACATGGCCCGGGCCACTGTGGTTCTGGACCCCATCTTCAAAAAGGTGGGACTGTCCGGCAAGTCTGTAATTCCCTTTGTGATCGGCACCGGCTGCGCCATTCCCGGTGTTATGGCTGCCCGTACCATCCGCAACGAGCGGGAGCGCAATGCGGCAGCGATGCTGGCCCCATTCATGCCCTGCGGCGCGAAGCTGCCTGTGATCGCCCTGTTTGCCGGCGCGTTTTTCGATGAAGCCTCCTGGATCGGTACGCTGATGTATTTTGTGGGCATCGTTTTCATCCTGCTGGGTGCGCTGCTGGTCAACCGGATCGCTGGACATAAGAACCGTAAATCCTTCTTCATTATGGAACTGCCCGAGTATAAGCTGCCCTCTGTGAAACGGGCCGCCCTGTCCATGTTGAGCCGTGGCTGGGCCTATATCGTCAAGGCAGGCACGATCATTTTGCTGTGCAACGCGGTGGTTTATATTATGCAGTCCTTCAACTGGAGCTTCCGGTTGGTCGGGGAGGGTATGGAGCATACCTCCATCCTGGCTACCATTGCCAATCCCATTGCTGTTTGCCTGGTGCCCATTGTTGGTATCACCGCATGGCAGTTGGCGGCCGGCGCTGTTACCGGCTTCATTGCCAAGGAAAATGTGGTCGGTACGCTGGCTGTCTGCTACGGTTTTGTGGTCAACGACGATTTGGAAATGGTGGGTTCCGGCAATGAAGTGGCCGCCGCTATGGTTGGCATGACCAAGGTGGCAGCTCTGGCTTACTTGATGTTTAACCTGTTTTCGCCTCCCTGCTTTGCCGCTATGGGTGCTATGAATGCCGAGATCAACCAGCGTAAGTGGTTCTGGGGCGGCATTGCCCTGCAGTTGGCTACCGGCTATTGCGCGGGATATTTCGTGTACCAGATCGGCACACTGATCACTACCGGTTCTCTGGGAGCGGGCTTCCTGGGCGGTTTGGTATTTGTGCTGGCCTTTGCCGCTGTACTGGTTTGCCTGTGCGTCCGGGGTGGCAATAAGGCCAAAGCTGGCCATGCGATGACGAGGTGATTGGCTATGAATCCTATCGATTACATCGTTATCGCGGTGGTCGCGGTGATCCTGGGTGCGGTGATTGCGTATATCTGTAAGTCCAGGAAAAAGGGCGTCAAATGTATTGGCTGCCCCGATGGAGCCAGATGCGCCGGAAACTGCTCCGGCTGTCCCGGACGCTGTCACACAGAGTAATGATATTGATAAAGACGGTATTCCTCTCCGGGATACCGTCTTTGTGCGTTTTCACTAAAGAATGAGCGAAAATTTCTACCCAATGGGTGTCACAGATGTGGCAAATGTGGTCCGGGCGACAGATTGACCCATAGATAAGGGAATGATATAATTCTAAATTGGATAGACCCAAAACAATTTGCCTGTTTTGAAAGGAGATTACTCATATATGCGAGAAATAACACTTCTGACAAGCGCACTGTTCGCCAAGCAGGGAGAAACTGCGGCAGCGGTAGCGCTGCCCCATACCTGGAACGCCCTGGACGGCCAGGACGGCGGCGCTGATTACTGGCGCGGTATCGGTACCTATACCATCGAACTGCCCAATCCTACAAAGGGAATGAAGCAGTATATTGAACTGCAGGGCGCCAACCATGTGGCAACCGTCTACTGTAATGGCCGGGAGCTCGGTACGCATAAGGGCGGTTTTTCTACCTTCCGTTATGAGCTGACCCCTGCTATGCGCCCCGAAGGCAATGTGCTGACCGTGGTGGTGACCAATGGCGTGTCCGACATTTACCCTCAGAATGCCGACTTTACCTTCTACGGCGGCCTGTACCGGGATGTGAATTTCATCGAGGTGGAGGAGGCCCACTTTGACCTGCTGCTGGATGGCACCAGCGGCGTGTTCGTTACACCTCACAATGTTGGCAAGACCCGTGTGGATCTGTTCCCGGTCAACGCCGAAGGCTGCACTGTCAAGGTGCAGCTGAAGGATATGGATGGCAATGTGGTAGGTGCCGCGCAGACCGATGCTTTGGCCCATACCCATGTGCTGATCGATGTAAAGAACCCCCATCTGTGGAACGGCGTTGCCGATCCCTACTGCTACACCTGTGAGGCATCCATTGTCCGCGACGGTGAAACCAGGGATGCCGTTTCCGTGACCTATGGTTACCGCTCTTTCCATGTATGTCCCAACACCGGCTTCTGGCTTAACGGCAGGAATGTGCCCCTGCACGGTGTTGCCCGCCACCAGGACCGGCTGGACAAGGGTTGGGCTGTTTCCAAAGCAGACCATGAGGAGGATATTGAGATCATCAAGGAACTGGGTGCAAACACCATCCGTCTGGCCCACTATCAGCACGACCAGTACTTCTATGATCTGTGTGACAGGACCGGTTTTGTCCTGTGGGCAGAGATCCCCTTCATTTCTCAGTTCAATCCTTCTGAGGAAGCCTACAGCAACACCATTTCCCAGATGACCGAGCTGGTTGCCCAGAACTACAACCACCCTGCTATCTGCTTCTGGGGCATCTCCAACGAGATCCTGATCGGTGAGGACCGGGAGGACCTGCGCCAGAATCTGCGTGACCTGCACGAGCTTGCCAAGTCTATGGACCCCAGCCGCCTGACTACCATGGCCCAGGTATCCATGACTCCCATGGACTCTGAGCATAACTTTATCACCGATGTGCTCTCCTACAACCACTACTTCGGCTGGTATGTGGGGGATGTGGAGGACAACGGACCCTGGCTGGACAAGTTCCACGCCATGCACCCCGATAAGTGCCTGGGCGTTTCCGAGTACGGTGCGGAGAACATTCTCTCCTGGCACACCGCCGAGCCTGACAACCATGACTATACCGAAGAATACGCCAACTACTACCACCAGGAAATGCTCAAGACCTTTGCTTCCCGGCCTTACCTGTGGGCGACCCATCAGTGGAACTGCTTCGACTTTGCCGCGGATGCCCGTAACGAGGGCGGCGTCAAGGGCCGCAATAACAAGGGACTGGTGACCTACGACCGCAAGGTCAAGAAGGATGCTTTCTATGTCTACAAGGCATGGTGGAACCCCGAACCCATGGTATTCGTGTCCGGCGGCCGCTTCGTCAACCGTGGACCGGGTGCTGAGCGCAATGTGATCGTCTATACCAACTGCGATGCGGTCACCCTGGTTGTCAACGGCAGGGATGTGGCCACCCAGCAGGCGGCAGACCGTATGATCGTTTTCGAAAATGTTGTGGCAGACGGTGAAAATGTGATCACCGCTTACGCAGGTGAGGTAAAGGCTAACACCGTGATACTCAACGGAGTTGCCGAGCATGACTACAGCTACGATCTGCCCGAGGGCAACGCCGCTGCCAACTGGTTTGACGATCCTGCTGCTATCGCTGCCCGCCAGGCATTCAAGTATCCCAAGGGTTACTACTCCATCAAGGATAAAGTCGGTGTGCTGATGGCCAATCCCGAGACCGCAGCCGTCCTGGGCGGACTGTTTGCCCAGGTTATGGGAAATGCCGGAGGCCTGATGGGTGAGGGAATGGGCGAAATGAGTGAGGGCATGAAGGAATTCATGGCCATGATGCGTCTGAGCGATATGCTGAAGATGATGGGTGCCGGTGTCCCTGCGGAAGTCAAGCTCCAGTTGAATGAAGCGCTGACCAAGATCAAAAAGTAAATACCGCCATAAGATAACCGCCCAGAGAACGCTCTGGGCGGTTGCGATTTATATGGAAAGTAGCTTTTTGGCATTGGTATAGAGGATCTTTTCCTTATCGTCGGCAGAAATCAGCGAATCCAATGCGACTCCGCCCACGAACATGGCGGGATTGCAGATGGGGTAATCAGAGCCAAACAAAAAACGCTCTGCCCCGTGTTCCGCAATGCCCCGCGCCAGCATGGCGTGCCGGAATAGGCCGGTGCCGGACAGGTCCAGGTAGTAGTTTTCGCTGATATCCATGCGCTTTAAATGCCGGATATAGTTTTCGTATTCACCGGGATGGGCCATTACGATTTTAAGGTTTTTATGCTCCTTGACCATGGTATCCATGGCATCGTTATCGCCGGAATGCATGTTTACGACCATACCGTATTCCTGACAGGCATCCAGCAAATAACTGTATTCTTTGCAGGCATAATCGGACCAGCCATGGGTGTGGGGGACCAGCTCACCTACCAGATGAAATCCCAATTCTGCAAAGCGTTGGATCTGCTGGATAGACTCCGGAATGTACGATGGGTGGATGTGAAAACCGGGGTAATAGAAGCTGCCCAGGCGGTTACGCAGTTCCAGCGCCATATCATTGCAGGCGACGATGTTCTCCCAAACAGGCAGTTTGTTATCTTTCAAAATAACACTGCCTGCAATGTGTTCCACGCCCAACTGGCGAAACATTGGCAGCATGTCATCGGCTTGCATTTTAATAACATCCTTGTAAAGGCAAATGTTGAAGGCATCGGAGAGAAAGGGGTGTGTATGGAAGTCAATGATTTTCTGCATATGACAAACCTCCAATTACAGATATCCATTATTATAATGTTGCTTTGAGAAAAGGTCAACACTATCGTTACCGGAAAGAAATTCTTGCTTTTTGAGATGTTTCCAGGTATAATAAATTGATTAGTTATAAATAAACAACATAAGAGGTTTTGCTGTGTATTTAAAGAGCTTGGAAGTGCAGGGATTTAAGTCCTTCCCGGATAAAACGCTGATCCGCTTTGGCGATGACATTACCGCCATTGTTGGCCCCAACGGTTCCGGTAAATCGAATATTTCCGATGCCATCCTCTGGGTCATGGGCGAGCAGAGCAGCAAGACGCTCCGGGGCGCTAAAATGGAGGATGTGATCTTCGGCGGCACCCAGAAGCGCGCTGCCGTCGGCTTTGCGGAAGCGACCCTGACCCTGGATAATTCCGACCGGGCACTGGCCTATGATGCTGATGAGGTCATGGTCACCCGCCGCTACTACCGCAGCGGCGACAGTGAATACTATATCAACCGCCAGTCTGCCAGACTTCGGGATATCCATGAGATGTTCATGGATACCGGTCTGGGGCGGGAGGGTTACTCCAATATCGGACAGGGCAGAATTGACGAGATCCTGTCTCTGAAAAGCGCTGACCGCCGTGAAATTTTTGAGGAGGCTGCCGGTATCTCCAAATACCGCCACCGCAAGGAAGAGACGGAGCGGAAGCTTCAGCATACAGAGGACAACCTGCTGCGTATCGGCGACAAGGTGTCCGAGCTGGAGATGCAGCTGGAGCCTCTGAAGCAGCAGTCTGAGAAGGCCAAGAAGTATCTGGAACTGAAAGAAGAACTGCAGGGTGTGGAGATCGCCGTTTGGCTGGATACCCTGGATAAGCTCTCTGCCGCTGCCAAGAAGGCAGAGGAGGATTACGCATCCGCATCCTTCGTGCTGCAGCAGGCCCACGATGAACTGGACAGCCTGTATGCCAGGTCTGAAACCTTGGGCGAGACCCTGCGCGGCAAGGACGGCGAACTGGAAACAGTGCGCCAGAAGGTCAATATGCTGGAATCTGCCCATCAGCAGTTGGAGGGCCAGATGGCCGTGCTGCGGGGTAATGCAGAGAATAACAACGCCAATATTATCCGCATTGAAGAGGAACTTCAGGGACAGGAGGACCGCAGCGGCGGTATCGGTGTCCAGTTGGAGCAGACCCAGAACCGCATCACCCAGATCGCAGCAGATCTGGAATCGGTGCGTAAGGATATCCAAAGCGCCCGGCAGGAGCTGGCAGTGATGACTGCCAATGCCCAAGGCATGACCCGTCAGTTTCTGGAGCTTCGCAGCCGGGAAACCACCCTGGCGGCAGACATTGCCGGACGGGAAGCGGATGTCCGGGGACTGGAGGAGAGCATCCAGCAGACCGATGCGCGGGCTCAGCAGCTTAGAGAGGACCTTTCTGTTGGCAGCGGCCGGGAGCAAGAGGCCCAGGATGCTTTGAAGCAAAGCCGCAGAGAGCTGCGCCGGGCTCAGGAAGATGTGACCGCCGCCAATAATACCATCGCCGGTTACTCCCTGCGGCAAAAGACCCGTGCTCAGCGCAGGGATGCTTTACAGGAAGAGCTGCGTCAGCTCACTGCCAAACTGGACGGCGTCCAGGCAAAGCTGCGGGTATTTCGGGCGATGGAGCGGGATTTTGAGAGCTATCAGAAATCCGTTAAGCTGGTCATGCAGGAATCCCAGCGGGGCAGCCTGCGCAATGTCCATGGGCCTGTGTCCCGGCTGATCCGCACGGAGGATGCCTATACAGTGGCCATTGAGATCGCTCTGGGCGGCGCTATGCAGCAGATCGTTGTGGATAATGAAGCGGACGGCAAGGCGGCGATCGCCCATCTGAAGCGTACCGGTGGCGGCCGCGCTACCTTCCTGCCGCTGTCTGTGATAAAAGGAAAGACCCTGCAGGAAAACGGCCTGGAAGTTTGCCGCGGCTTTGTCGGTGTGGCTTCAGCTTTGGTCAAGAGCCAGGAAAAGTACCGGGGTGTTGTGGAAAACCTGCTGGGCCGCATCGTCATCGTGCAGGATATCGATGCCGCTCTGGCGATGGCAAAGAAATACAGCAACCGGTTTAAGATCGTGACACTGGATGGCCAGGTCATCAACCCCGGCGGTTCTATGACCGGCGGCAGTGTCAATAAAGAAGCGGGTATTCTGTCCCGGGCCAATGAATTGGAGAAGCTGAACGCACAGGAGAAGGATCTGGACCAGAAAAAGCTGGTGCTGGAAGCGGATCTGCAGGAGGCCCAGCGCGCTGTGGACCAGGTGGAGTTCCAGATGACCGCCGCTGCCGATCAGCTCCGGGACGCCCAGGACCGGGTGCTGACCCTGGATGGCAAGGTCAAGCAGCATGAGATATTGCTGCAGGCGATCTGCGACGCGAAGGATTCCGCCCAGCGGGAGCTGGATTCTCTGGAGCAGCGCAGCCGCAATGACCGTGACCGGTTTGCTGCCCAGCAGGCCAAGATCCAGGTCTTTGAAGCACAACTGGTGTCTACCCGTGAGAACATCCAGGCGCTGGAGGGAATCCAGACGGAAACCGCGGAGCAGACCGCAAAAATTACAGACCGTATGACCCAGCTTAAGACTCAGGAGGCAGCGTTAGAAGCGGAAAGCGCCACTGCCCAGGCCCATATTCTGGACCTGCAGCAGCTTCGCAGCGCTATGGAAGGCGACCGGGACAAGAAGCTGGCATTGATCCAGATCATCCGGGATGACAATGCCCGCCTGGAAGCGGAGATCCGGCAGATGCTTGCCCGTCAGCAGGAAAATGATGCCGAGACCCAGGCACAGCGGGCCAAGATGGAGCAGACCTTGACCCAGCGTATGGAGGCCGAAGCCTCCAAGACCCGGGCGGAGCGGGATGCCCAGGAGAAGAATAAGGACATCCTTAATATGGAGCGGGCCTGCGCCCTGCTGGAACAGAAGAAGATCACTACCTCTATGGAGGAAAAGCAGATCATTGACAAGCTCTGGGATTCCTATGAGCTGACCCCCGGTACGGCCCATGAAAGGCGGGGGCAGATCGAATCCGTTACCGCGGGTAACCGCCGTATCAGTGAGCTGAAGCGAAAGATCGCCGCTTTGGGTACGCCCAATCTGGGCGCCATCGAGGAATACGCCCGGGTCAATGAGCGCTATTCGTATCTGGCATCTCAGCGGGACGATGTGCTGACCTCCAAGCGGGAGCTGGAATCCATCATTCGCAATATCACCCAGGAAATGACTACCATTTTCGTAGAGGAGTTCAAAAAGATCGACCATTACTTCGGTCTTACCTTTGAAGAAATGTTTGGCGGAGGCAAGGGCCAGTTGATCCTGGAAAATCCGGAAGAACCGCTCACCTGCGGCATTGAGATCCGTGTGCAGCCCCCCGGAAAGCAGGTCAAGACCATTACACTGCTGTCCGGCGGTGAAAAGGCATTTGTTGCCATCGCCCTGTACTTCGCGATTTTGAAGGTGCGGCCCACGCCGTTCTGTATGCTCGACGAGATCGACGCGGCGCTGGATGACCGGAATGTGGAACGGTTTGCCGCCTATCTGCGGGGTCTGAGCCGAAAGACCCAGTTTATCGTCATTACCCACCGCCGTGGCACCATGGAAGCTTCCGATGTGCTCTATGGCGTGACCATGCAGGAGCAGGGTATCAGTAAGCTGCTGCGGCTGGACCTGAATCAAATGGAAGAATACCTGGGTATCATAGAATAAAAAGGAGTTTTCAATGGGTTTTTTTGATAAGATCAAGGCCGGACTTTCCAAAACCAGGGAAGCGCTGAGCAATACCCTGGGGGGTGTATTCTCCGGCTTCAGTGAGATCGACGACGATTTTTATGACGAGCTGGAAGAAAGTCTGATTTTGGCCGACCTGGGTGTGGATACTGCGCTGAAGGCAACGGAGCAGCTCCGCAAAGCTGTCCGGGAGCAGCACTTAAAGACCACAGAGGAGGCTAAGGAAGCGCTGAAGGATATTCTGACCCAAATGCTGAGCGTCGGTGATACAGGGCTGAATCTTCAGACTTCACCTTCTGTGGTGCTGGTGATCGGTGTCAACGGCGTCGGCAAGACCACCACTATCGGCAAGATCGCCACCCGTCTTGTAAGAGAGGGGAAAAAGGTGCTGATGGTTGCCGGCGACACCTTCCGTGCCGCCGCAGCGGACCAGTTGGAAATCTGGGCAGGCAGAAGCGGTGCGGATATTGTGCGCCAGCATGAGGGCGCTGACCCGGCTTCCGTAGTATTTGACGGTATCCAGGCTGCCAAGGCAAGAAATGCGGATGTGATCCTCATTGATACGGCGGGCCGCCTGCACAACAAAACCAATCTGATGAACGAACTCAATAAGATCAGCCGTATCGTAGAGCGGGAACTGCCCCTGGCTTCCAAGGAAGTGCTGCTGGTTCTGGACGGTACTACCGGCCAGAACGGACTCATTCAGGCAAAGCAGTTTAAGCAGATAGCAGGTGTCACTGCTGTTGCGCTGACAAAGCTGGACGGTACAGCCAAGGGCGGTATCGTGATCGCGGTGGCGGATGTGCTGCAGATCCCTGTGAAATTTGTAGGTGTCGGTGAACAGGCCGACGATCTGATGCCCTTTGAGGCAAGAGAGTTTGTGGAGGCTCTTCTGCAATGAAAGTCGTATTGGCAAGTAAAAACAAGCATAAATTAGTCGAGATCAGTAAGATCACCGAGCAATTCCATATGGAGCTGGTGCTTCAGTCAGAACTGGGTGTGGACATCGATGTGGAGGAAACCGGCACTACCTTTGAGGAAAACTCCCTTTTAAAGGCAGAAGCGGTGATGAAGGCTACGGGTCTGCCTGCCCTGGCGGATGATTCCGGTATCGCGGTGGACGCGCTGAACGGTGAGCCGGGCATTTATTCCGCCCGGTACGGCTTTGACGATTCCCTGAATGACTGGGGACGGCTGCAGCTTTTGCTGAAAAATACCGAGCATGTGCCGGACGGACAGCGCCAGGCCCAGTTCGTATGCGTCATCACGATGGTCACCCCGGAGGGCCAGACCATCCAGGCCAGAGGTGAGATCCACGGCGAGCTGCTCCGGGAACCCCGGGGCGAAAACGGTTTCGGTTACGATCCTATTTTCTATTATTCCCCTGCCGGGATGTCTACGGCAGAAATGAGCCCGGAGGACAAAAACCAAGTCTCACACCGGGCAAACGCACTGAAGGTTTTTTATCATAAGCTTAAGGAGGCAGGCTATGCTGACAAGTAAAGAACGGGCGGAGCTGCGGGCCAAGGCCAATACGCTGGATACGACTCTGATGGTCGGCAAGAGCGGTATTACGGATACGCTGATCGCGGAAGCGGACAATCAGCTGACAGCCAGAGAACTGGTAAAGGGCAAGGTCCTGGAGGGGGCGCTGCTCTCTCCCAGAGAGGCCAGCGACGCCATCTGTGAGGCTACCGGTGCTGACGGCGTAGCGGTGATCGGTACGAAATTCGTGATCTACCGTTACAGCGAAAAGCTGCAGGAACAGCGCAACCAGACAGGCCGCGCCAAGCGCAAGGCAATTTCTGTGGCAAAGGCCAACCCGGTCCGCAAGGGCGCAAAGGCACGCCGGGAGGCTGCAAAGCAGCAGCGCCAGCAGCGTAATGAATATTTCCGCCAGCAGGCCATTGAAAAGGCCATTGAGAGGGACCGGGAGCGCCAGCTCCGTAAAGAACAGCAGTAAGGGGACATTTAAGACAGGAGGCGTGTCTTATGGAGCGGATTGGCATATACAGCGGCACCTTTAATCCTGCCCATGTGGGGCATTTCCGAGGGGCGCAGTATGCCCGGCAGGTATTGGGCCTGGACCGGCTTTTGATGATCCCTGATAAGATATCCCCTCATAAGCAGCTCCCCAGCGGCTCTGCATCACCCCGGCAAAGATTGGAAATGCTCCGCCTTGGCATAGAGGATGAAGCAGGCATAGAAGTGTCCGATTTGGCGCTGAGAATGGATGGTCCCAGCTACAGTGTCCATACAGTGCTGCGTCTGCGGCAGGAATACCCCGATGCCAAGCTGTATTTCCTGTTGGGAGCGGATATGCTGCCCACTTTCCCACAGTGGCATGCGTCGGAAAGAATCCTGCAGAACACAGCTCTGGCGGTTTTCCGCCGGGGCGGCAGGGAGGAACAGGACGCGGCGCTGCAGGCAAAAGCGCAGATCGAAGCCATGGGGGGTGAGGTGGTCTTACTGGATAACCCCATTATGGACATTTCCTCCACGCAGCTTCGCAGAATGCTGATATTTCGCTGCGCGTCGGAATTTATTCCTTCTGAAGTGGAGGCGTTTATTTATGAGAACGGACTCTACGGGACAGGCGGGGACTACCGAAACCTGCCGGAAGAGAACTTGGAGCAGGTGGTTATAAGCCTGCTGAAGCCGAACCGGGTCAAGCATGTACTTGGCTGCCGGGAAACGGCGGTGAAACTGGCAAAACGGTACGGCGTCAATGAAACGGATGCCGCCCGGGCAGCACTGCTGCACGACATTACCAAGGCTCTGGATGGGCCGCTGCAGTTGACATTGTGCCATGCCTATGGTACGATGTTGGACGATTTTTCCGCAAAAAATCCCAAGACGCTCCATGCCTTAACGGGCAGTCTGGTAGCGAAAAGGATATTTGGAGAGAACCAGGCGGTGGTGGATGCCATCTGCTGCCATACTACCGGAAAAGCGGATATGAATCTGCTTGAAAAGATCATCTATGTGGCAGACTATATGGAACCCAACCGGGACTTTCCCGGTGTGGACAGGCTCCGCCGGCTTGCCTACACAGACATTACCCAGGCGCTGAAGCTGGGCCTGGAAATGACCCTTGCGATGCTCAAAGAGCAGGGCAGGGACATCTCTCCGGAATCCAGGGATGCCTTGCTTTATTTAGAAAACAACAGCCCTTGCTGTCACTGAAAGGAAGATACTATGAGAAGTGCGAATGAGGTAGCCCTTACCGTAACAAAGGCTCTGGATGAGAAGAAGGGTATGGATATCAAGCTGCTGAAGATCGACAAGGTCAGCAGTCTTGCAGATTATTTTCTGATCTGCACCGGTACCTCCAATACCCATGTTAAGACCCTGTGCGATTATGCGGAATACGCCATGGACCAGTTGGGTGAGCCGCTGCTGGGCCGGGAGGGTCACCGGGGCAATACCTGGGAACTGCTGGACTACGGCAGCGTGGTGATCCATGTCTTTACCGACGAGGCCCGGAAGTTCTACGACCTGGAACGGCTGTGGGCTGATGCAGAACAGATCGACCTGAAGGATATTATCATCGAGGAGTGACCATTATGAATTACGAGCATTCCGTTATTGAGGCCAAATGGCATAAATACTGGGAGGAGAATAATACCTTCCATACGGATGTGTGGGATTTCAGCAAGCCCAAATACTATGTGCTGGATATGTTCCCTTATCCTTCCGGCGTAGGTCTGCACGCAGGCCACCCCGAGGGTTATACAGCTACCGATATCATGTCCCGTATGAAGCGGATGCAGGGCTACAATGTACTGCACCCCATGGGTTACGACTCCTTTGGCCTGCCTGCGGAGCAGTACGCGGTGGATACAGGAAACCATCCCAACGGCTTTACCCAGAAGAACATTGAAACCTTCTCCGGTCAGCTCAAGGAGCTGGGCTTCGACTACGACTGGTCCAAGGTCATTGCTACCTCTGACCCCGAATTTTACAAGTGGACCCAGTGGATCTTTAAGAAGCTGTGGGAGGCAGGTTACGCCAAGCGCATTGAGATGCCTGTCAACTGGTGCGAAGCACTGGGTACAGTCCTTGCCAATGACGAAGTCATCGACGGTAAATCTGAGCGCGGCGGCTATCCCGTTGTGAAAAAAATGATGATGCAGTGGGTCATCGATCAGCCTGCTTTCGCGGAAAAACTGCTGGAGGGCCTTGACGAGATTGACTGGCCCGAGTCTACCAAGGAGATCCAGCGCAACTGGATCGGCAAGTCCACCGGCGTGGAGGTGGACTTCAAACTGGTGGGCGGCGGACAATTCTCCATCTACACCACCTGTATCGAAACTATCTACGGCATCACCTTTATGGTGCTGGCGCCCGACGGCAAGATCACCGAGAGCCTTCTGGACCGGGTAGAGAATGCTGACGAAGTGAAGGCATACATCGCTGAGGCTGCCAAGAAGAGCGAGATCGACCGTACCGATGCCAGCAAGACCAAGACCGGCTGCCCGCTGAAGGGTGTCTATGCCATCAACCCTGTCAACGGCAAGGAAGTGCCGGTATTTATCGGCGACTTCGTTCTGGGCAATTACGGCACAGGCGCGGTTATGGCGGTTCCCAGCCACGACCAGCGTGACTTTGAGTATGCCGTTGCCCACAATATTCCCATGATCCAGGTCATCGAGGGCCGGGATGTAAGCGAGTGTGCTTTTGAAAAGCAGGACTACCTGGGCAAGGGCTACAAGCTCATCAACTCCGGGGAGTTTACCGGGCTGACTGTTGAGCAGGCAAAGGAAGCCATCACCGCCAAGCTGGAAGCCATGGGTGTTGCAAGGCGGAAGAACAACTACCACTTCCGTGAGTGGATCTTTGCCCGCCAGCGCTATTGGGGTGAGCCTGTTCCCTGTGTCTACACAGAAGATGGCAAGACCCTGTTCCTGCGTGACCAACACCTGCCCCTGGTGCTGCCTGTGCTGGAAGACTACAAGGGCCGCGGCGGCAAAGCACCTCTGGAAAATGCCGAGGAGTGGAAGCATTACGATCAGAACGGCATTAAGGGTATGCGGGAGACTTCTACCATGCCCGGATCTGCCGGCTCTTCCTGGTACTACATGCGCTATATCGACCCCAACAACGACAAGGCTTTCTGCGATCCCAAGCTTCTGGAGCATTGGATGCCTGTTGATCTGTACATCGGCGGCCCTGAGCACGCGGTAGGCCATCTGATCTATTCCCGGATCTGGAACCGTTTCCTGTATGATAACGGCATGTCCCCTGTGAAAGAACCCTTCAAGAAGCTGGTCCACCAGGGCATGATCCTGGGTGAGAACGGCATCAAGATGGGTAAGCGCTATCCGGAGTTTGTGGTCAACCCCAGTGATGTGGTGCGGGAATACCGCGCCGATACCCTGCGCCTGTACGAGATGTTCATGGGTCCCCTGGAAGTCTCCAAGCCCTGGTCCACCACCGCTGTGGCCGGCGCCAAGAAGTTTATCAACCGTGTATGGAACTTCTTTACGGAAAGCGCGAACATTACTGATACCGATGACGGAAAGCTGACAAAGGTTTACCACCAAACCGTCAAGAAGGTCACGAATGACTTTGAAGCTCTGGGCTTCAATACCGCCATTGCCCAGATGATGGTCTTTGTCAACGAGGTTTATAAGAACGGTACTTGTCCCAGGGAGTACGCCGAGGGCTTCATTAAGATGATCTCCTGTATTACCCCCCATGTGGGCGAGGAGATCTGGCAGGTTATGGGTCATGGCAATACCATTGCCTACGAACCCTGGCCCACCTACAGCGAGGAAAAGTGCAAGGATTCCGAGGTTACCATCGCTGTGCAGGTCAACGGCAAGATGCGCGGTACTGTGATGATGGACGCCGATCTGGATAACGATACGGTGGTTGCCAATGTGCTCTCCAATGAGAAGATCGCGGCCTTCCTGCAGAAGCAGGGCGGCAATGTCGTCAAGACCATTGTGGTCAAAAACAAGCTGGTCAATCTGATTGTGAAGTAATTTTGGAGATTTTTCCACAAAGGCGTGAAATTTACCGAATTCCTGCTTGACAATCGGGAAAACAAAGATTATAATACTCTAGCCTAATGATAGGCCCTGAATGCATCCTGGATCTAGCCGGATGCCATCGGAGGGAGGGAAAACCATGTCTGAAATTCGCGTAAAGGAGAACGAATCTCTGGAGAGCGCTCTGCGCCGTTTTAAGCGGAGCTGCGCTAAGGAGGGCGTTATCGCTGAAGTTAAGAAGCGCGAGCATTATGTCAGCCCCAGCCTGAAGCGTAAGCAGAAGTCCGAGGCTGCCCGTAAGAACAAGAGAAAGTTCTACTAATATCCCTCATCTTACAGTGCTCAAAAGCACCCTGTCACAGTGACGGGGTGCTTTTTTGCGTGAATAGTTCCTGATACAGGCCGATGCATTTTGTAATACCAAGTTGCTGGGCATGGTCCATCAGCTTTTCTATCTGGGGCAGGTCACGCCAGAGGTGAAAACGGACTTCGTTTTCTAATATCTCAGCCCGGTAACGGCAATGAAGCACTTCGTCAGTGTGGGCGTTTTCGGGAGGCATGGAAAAGGGAAGATGCCTGAATTGACTGCCATCCCCGGTTATGAGAAACCAGCCTGCTGCCGGGGCCATGTCCAGCCAGATCTCCCGACCCTGCCAGGGGCTGGTATATTCCGCTAACGGTTGATCCAGCGGTGGTGGCGGCAGAAATACAGGGCAGTCAAGGTCCTGGGCATATAAGCTGGACACGCCAACCGGGCAGGGCAGCTGTCTGACTAATACCTGACAAAGTGAATGAATATCCTCACACCCCCCTCTTTCAAAATCCAACAGCAGACTGTTGAAGGCAAGCTGCTCCAATGCGTCTGAGAGCTGTCCGGCGATTCGCTGGGGATCGTGGCCGCTGATGGGAGTCCGGTCGTTGAGGATCAGCATGCTGCCCGGGGGTAATTCCGGGGGGATGTTGGAAAGACCGGTGGTGTAGGGGGAGAAATGACAGGCCATGTAAGCCGGAAGCCATTTCCGCGGCAGGAAAATTGTTTCCATTTCTGCCGCTGTCATGGCAAGATAACGGGATATTCCCATGGACAAACACCGCCCCTCGTGGTATAATCTATCCAAACTCTATGAAAGCAAGGGTGAAATTATGCCGTTTTGTCCGCTGCCGACTATGATAACAGACAACCTGACCGATCTGACACCGTCCTTTCTGGAACAGCAGGGGATCAAGCTGCTGATGCTGGATTTCGACAATACCATTGTACCGTATACGACGAATGCGCCCACAGCGGATATGGAAATTTGGCTGCGGTGCATGGTGCGTATGGGAGTCAAGCTGTGCGTGGTGTCCAACAGCAAGCGGGAACGGGTCAAGGTCTTTTGCCGTGAATACGGCATTCCCTGCATCACACACGCGAAAAAGCCTTTTTCGAAGGGAATTAAAGAGTGCCTGGAGCTTTTTGGAATGGAGCGGTCACAGTGCGCTCTGGTGGGTGATCAGATCTATACCGACACTCTGGGTGCTAACGGAGTCGGCGTCAAATCAATCCTTGTGAAAGCCATTGACAATCATAATTTCTGGCTGAAGGCACGGCATGTGCTGGAACTGCCATTTATCTTTGCCGCAAGAAAAAGGAGAATCAAGCTATGAAGAATATGGAAAAGTTTTTATCCCTGCTGGGTGAGGAAGCGGACGGTCTGCTGCTGACCAGCCGTTACAGCCGTCACTACTGCGCCGAGTTCGATATCGCGGAGGGGGTGGCCATCGTAACCAAGGCCGGCTGCCGCTACTTTACAGACAGCCGCTATATTGAGTCTGCCCAGAACAATATTCAGGGCTTTGCGGTCCTGGAAATGAACCGCAGCAACAATTATATCAAGCTGCTCAACGATGCCATTGCCGATTTCGGCGTGACCAAGCTGGGCTTTGAGGAAAACTATCTGACCGTTGCTGAGCTAAACTACTATGAAAAGAATCTGAATGCGGAACTGGTACCTTTCACAAAGAGAATCAACGGCTTCCGTGGCGTGAAAGAGGAGTGGGAGCTGGAGTTGATGCGCAAGGCTCAGGCCATTACCGACAAGGCATTCAGCGAAGTGATCACCCGCATTAAAGCAGGTATGACAGAGCTGGAACTGCAGGCCGAGCTGATCTACTGCCTGTACAAGAATGGCGGACAGGGTCTTGCCTTTGATCCCATCGTGGTATCCGGCCCCAATACCAGTATGCCCCATGGCGTTGCCGGTGAGCGGGTCGTCCGGGAGGGTGATTTCATTACCATGGATTTTGGTGCCCTGTACCAGGGCTATTGCTCCGACATGACCCGTACCGTTGCCCTGGGCTATGCCACCGAGGAAATGAAGCATGTGTACAATACGGTGCTGGAAGCCCAGAAGGCAGGCATCGCCGCTTCCAAGGCAGGTGTACCCGGTAAGGATATCGACGGCGCTGCCCGGAAGGTGATCACTGACGCCGGCTACGGCCCCTATTTTGGCCACGGTTACGGCCACAGCCTGGGTCTGGAGGTCCACGAAAGCCCCAGCCCCAACGGCGCCAACGACCAGGGAATGCCCGTCAACTCCGTAGCCAGCGCAGAACCTGGTATCTATCTGCCCGGTAAGTTCGGCGTTCGTATCGAGGATGTGACCGTTTTCAAGGAAGACGGTGTAGAAAATCTCACTCACAGCCCGAAAAATCTCATTATTATATAAGCAATCACTGATGAAATCGTCTGCGGTTGCCGTCGGATTTTTTGCCCCAACTGTGCAGTTTGAAAAACTTGAAATACATCCAGTATTTCTGCGTTTTCCAAACTTTTATTTGTGACAAAACCTCTCGACAGCAACTCTTGCCGATTTCACCAGAGATTACTAAAAAAATGCAGATTCCCTCTTGCATTTATTAGAATTTTAAGTTAGAATATATGCGCTAAAGTTTTGTAAACTATCACCCCCGGAAAAGGGGCGTATCTTAGGAGGATAAATAAAATGATTTCTGCAGGCGATATTCGAAACGGCATTACCTTTGAACTGGATGGCAAGGTTATGCAGGTCATCGAGTTCCAGCATGTAAAGCCCGGTAAGGGCGCTGCTTTCGTTCGCGTCAAGATGAAGAATGTCATCACCGGCGGCGTGACCGAAACTTCCCTGAACCCCTCTGCCAAGTTCCCCACTGCATTCATTGAGAGAAAGAAGATGGAATACTCCTACAACGACGGTTCCCTGTACTACTTCATGGACCAGGAGACCTACGAGCTGGAGCCTATCGACGGCAGTGTTCTGGACGACAGCTTCAAGTTCGTCAAGGAGAACGATATCTGCACCATCATGAGCTACAAGGGCAAGGTCTTTGGTGTTGAAGTTCCTAACTTTGTTGACCTGGTGGTTACTGAGACCGAGCCTGGCTTTGCCGGCAACACCGCTACCAATGTTACCAAGCCCGCTACCGTTGAGACCGGCGCCGAGGTCAAGGTGCCTCTGTTCATCAACGAGGGTGACAAGATCCAGATCGACACCCGTACCGGTGAATATCTGGGCCGTTCCAAGTAATTAAGGAGAATCATTATGACGATTTCTGAAAAGGCCGCCTACCTGAAGGGCCTGATGGATGGTCTGAACCTGGACACCGAGAAGGCCGAGGGCAAGATGATCGCCGCCATCGTTGATCTGATGGGCGATGTGACCCGCCGCCTGGCCGATGTGGAGGAAACCACCATCGCCATTTCCGACGAGCTGGACGAGATCGAAGAAGATCTGGATGCCATTGAGGACTACATCCTGGACGAGGATGAGGACGAAGATGACGAGGATTGGGATGACGAGGACGCGTGGGACTTTGACGATGAGGACGAGGATCTGGACGAAGGCTTTGACTTCGGCGATCCCGACACTACCATCTATGAAGTAGAGTGCGCCTGTGGCAGCATCATCAACTTTGATGAGGAGACCCTGGAAGAGGGCAGCATCGTCTGCCCCGAGTGTGGTGAGACTCTGGAGTTCTCCCTGGAAGACGACGAGGACGGGGAATAATCCCAAAATGAAAACTGCCGCAGCTAGTCAGCTGCGGCAGTTTCAGTCTGTCAAAGAACTTGTTTTTTGACAGACTGACAGAGGTCAAAGGAGACGCTAAGACACACAACTCGCTCCCGTCGGCGTACAGGTGGTACGGTAGGGAGCGAGTTGTGCAGTAAGTCAAAAAGCCTTGCGCAGCAAGCTTTTTCACCCCTCATCCGTCAAAAATCAGAGATGTTACCTATTTCCCCTGGGGGGGCAGGCTTCCCTTAAAGGCATTTGGATTCTGTCGCTTTTTGACGATTGGCGGCTTTTTTGACACTCTGAAACTGCCGCAGCTAGTCAGCTGCGGCAGTTCTTGCTATTTTATAATCACATTCGAATAGATTTGGAGAACACCGTCGGTTTTGATTAGGGTCATGCGGTAAGTGTTGCCGTAATAATCATCTTTTAACTGATAGGTGATGCGGTAAGTATCGTTTTCTTTCTCCACAGATGAGATGGTGGCCTGGCTGCCCCGGGTGTCGGAACGCCAATGGTAATAGCATTGATTCTCTTCCCGGTAGTGCTCCATACGGTCCAGGCCTACACCCCAGCTTTCCCAGAATGTAATGCCAAAGAAGCGTTGAAGCTGTTGGTCCATTGCGCTGATTGGGAAGCGCCTTGCGTTGCTCATAGGTTTTTTCTCTCCCCAGCCATTGGCGGCAAGGAAGGTTTCTTCTTCCCCTGTCAGTGGGACCTCATAATGCGACCACTCCCGAAAGCCGTTGTAAAACTGCATGTAGAGATCAACTTCCTCCGGCTGGTAGAATACCTGTCCGGCTGCCTGCGCATATGGATTATGCGCGTCAACTTGCAGCAATGTGTTGAAGAAAGCCTGAATGTATGCTTCCGGTACTGTGTTGTCGGGATCATCTTTGCTTACTGTGTTTTCGACAAGGGCGGCGCGAATCAGACGCTGGTATCCTTCACCGGTATCGTAATAGATGTAATCCGGTACTTCCAGGGAGGCATAAAGCTCAGTGTAGCTTGGAATATACCGGGAACTGGTATCCCTTTTGGGAATGCTGTCGTTGTTTTCGTAACAGAAGCCCAGGTAAACATAGTTATCGGGAAGCTGCTGCGTAAAAGAATCCTCTGCTTTGTCCAATACATACAGCATACCCATCATGCGGATCATGGGGACGGCCATGATGTCTTCGTGGTAAGGCGGTTCGGTAGGCGGCGTTGTCTCGGGGGGAAGGGTGGTGGGCGGTGGTGCAGTGGTAGTGGGTACAGTTGCTGTCGTAGGTTCTGTGGTTGGCAATGTGGTTCCTGCATCATCGTTCGTTATGCTGCACCCGGAGATCAAGAAGATGGCTATAATACCGGAGAGCATAAAACAGACAAGGCGTTTTAACATAGCATGGTCCTCTGTTCCATATCTTGCAATTCCATTATAGCATGGTGTGTGTTTTGTGACAATATCGCGATTGATACAAAAAACGGCTGTTACCCGAAGATGGCGACAGCCGTTTTTTGTAATATTTTACATTTAATGGAAAAACATCTGGGCGGTAAGAGATGCCATAAAGAATCCAATAAAATCCGCAAAGAGGGCAGCGGGAACGGTATAGCGGGTCTTTTTGATCCCTGCTGCGCCGAAATAGACGCTGATGGTGTAAAAGGTGGTTTCTGTAGAACCCAGCATGATGGCCACTGTCCTGCCCACCAAGGAGTCCACTCCGTGGGTAGTCATCAGCTCCGCGCCTACTGCCAGTGCCGCACTGCCGCTGATAGGGCGGATCAGCACCAGTATGGCGGTTTCCGGAGGAATCCCAAAGAAATTCATCACAGGTGCCAGAAACGCGCTGATAGCATTGATAGCGCCGGAGGAACGGAGCATCGTTACACCCGTCAGCAGCAGGATCAGGGATGGCACAATGGAAAGAAGAAGTTTCAAACCGTCACCGGCCCCTGTGAGCATAATATCGTATGCGTTCTCCTTTTTGCCCAATGCAATGGCGCAGATCAGAACTAAAAGCAGCGGAACGATATAATCAGTCATGGGCCCATACCTTTCCCAGCAGCCATGCCGCTGTGATACCCAGCCCGGCTGAGCAAAGGCTGGTCAGCCATACAGCGGGTAAAATATCAAAGGGTGTGGCGCAGCCAAGGCTGACCCGGACAGCGGCCACATTGGCCGGGATCAGCTGGATGGACGCAGTGTTTAACACAATGAGCCGGCACAGCTCGTCTGTGGCAATGCCGGGCCGGTCTGCCTTGACCATCCGTCTGGCACTGAGGATTCCCATGGGTGTTGCGGCGTTGCCCAGACCCAGCAGGTTGGCGCAAATGTTGGCACTGAGACTGGCTCTGAGGGAAGCGTCCGATTTTGTGGAGGGAAACAGCCTGTACAGAAGGGGCCGAAAGAGCCAGGAAAGCCGCTCCGTCAGGCCAATGTGTTCCATGAGCTTTCCGGCACCTGTCCACAGACAGATGGAACCGGCCATGGAAATTGCCAGTGTCACACCCGCCTGCGCACCAGCCGGCACGGCTGCGGCAATCTCAGAGCCTGTCCCCAAAAACAGTGAAAAAATAACGGAAATTGCCAAAATTCCGGTGTAAATCCAACTCATGACCATGCTATCACCGTCCTCTGATGTACAATATGCCGAGAATTCCAATTCTTGCCTGTGCAAAAATTACAAAAAACGATGACTTCTGAAATAATATTTGACAGAAATCTCTATTCAAATTATAATAAATATAAGGCGATAGGGCCTGTAATCGAAAGGAAGCGGTTAGTATGAAGTCAACGGGAATCGTTCGGAAGGTTGACGAATTGGGGAGGATCGTGCTGCCCATTGAGTTACGCCGGACACTGGACATTGAAGAACGTGATGCATTGGAAATTTATTTGGATGGGGATAAGATCGTACTGCAAAAGTACGAGCCTGCCTGCTTATTCTGCGGCTCTGACCAGAGCCTGGTAAGCTACCGTGGAAAAAATATCTGCGGTGAGTGCGCCAAAAGCATTGCCCGTTACTAACGAAAATGATATACCGCTGCACTTGGGCAACACTCCGTGAGGAAGTGATGCGCTCAGTGCAGCGGCATTTTTTATGGCAGATTCAGCGCGGCATCGTATACCGTGTTTTTGGGAAGTGACAGGTCCTTGGCAGTCTGCTTGATGGCATCCTTGCGGCTGAGACCCTGCTCCATCAGAGCGGCTACATGGGCGGCCGCATCCTCCGGGGTAGCCTCTTGCTTTTGGGTATCAGGGGCGCCTGCCACCACAAGTACAAATTCCCCTCTGGGCGGCTGCTCTGTGTACCGGCTGACCGCCTCTGAAAGGGTGGTGCGTACAACTTCCTCATGAAGTTTGGTCAGTTCCCGGCACAGGCTGATGGGACGGCCGTTTCCAAAGACGGCAGCCATATCGGTAAGGGTTGCCAGGAGCTTGTGGGGCGCTTCATAGAACACCATGGTTCTAGTTTCGCCCTTTAACGATTCCAAATGGTCCCGGCGGCTTTTCTTGGCGGTGGACAGAAAGCCTTCAAAGCAGAAGCGGCCTGTGGCCTGACCGGAAATGCTCAGCGCGGTGATCACCGCGCAGGGACCGGGGATGGCGCAGACCGTAACGCCGGCTTCGGCGCACTGCTTTACCAGCTCCTCTCCGGGGTCGGAAATAGCGGGACTTCCCGCGTCAGAAACCAGCGCGCAGGTTTCTCCTGCCAGAATACGCTCCAGGATCACATTGCCTTTTGCGGCCTTGTTATGCTCAAAGTAGCTGACAAGGCTTTTTTTGATGCCAAGATGATTGAGCAGCTTCATGGTTACCCGGGTGTCCTCGGCAGCGATGAAGTCTGCCTGCTCCAGGGTCTCCCTGCAGCGGATGGAGATGTCTCCCAGATTGCCGATGGGTGTGGGTACCAGATACAACATTCCTGCCATGGCGGCCTCCTAAAGGTGATAGATTTCACGGTAGCGCGCAGTGGGCGTACCGTCAGCTTCGTGCAGACAGAGGGATTCCCATATAAGTCCGGGCTTGGCGCCCTTGCGGCATTGCACCAGAATCATTGTCACAGGATCGGCGGCTTTATGCCGTACCAGACACAGGCGTTTTGCCTCCATTTGATACCGGGCAGCGGTGACACAGATTTCAGCAAACCGTTCCGGTTTGTGGACAAGAAAAAAATCACCGCCGTATTTTACGGCCCAGGCGGCACTGCGAAACAGGTCATCCAAAGAGCAAAAATCCTCACGGCGGGCTGCCGGGACAGCTATGCTGGCAGGCCCACCGGAAAAGTAAGGCGGATTGGAAACACAGACGGAAAAGCTGCCCGGCTGGATGCGTGTTGGAACGGTTCTGAGGTCAGCACATATACTTTGCATCCGGTCAGTAAGATGGTTACGGTGGATATTTTCCAGAGCCCCATTGTGGGATGTTTCGTCCAGTTCGATACCGGTTACATGGCACGCATCATCCCTGGAACAAAGAAGCAGCCCCAGTGTGCCGCAGCCAGAGCCTAAGTCCAGAACAGACGCGCTTTGACCAAGACGGACAAAATCGGCAAGCACCATAGAATCGGTGCTCAACGGAAACGCGCCTTGGGGAAGGAGCAGGGTGTATTTGCCATGCAGCAGTTCCATGGAATTCCTCCTAAGAAAAAATCGGCCTGCGCGGTCGGACGTGTCCGACAGCACAGGCCGACTAAGGATGTAGAAGATTATTCTTCCTCGATAGCCTCGACAGGGCAGTTGTCAGCGCAAGCGCCGCAGCTGACACAGACATCAGCATCGATGACATACTTCTCGTCGCCCTCAGAGATAGCCTCAACAGGGCAGTTGTCGGCACAGGCGCCGCACTTGACGCAAGCATCAGTGATCTTGTAAGCCATGATTTTTCCTCCATATGTTTATTGTTGGGCATTTCGATAGCAATGCACCTCTATTCTAGCATGGATTTTGGAAAAAGCAATTCCTTTTTTCAAAATCCTTCGTATATTTTTTGGACTTCATGGCGAGAATTTCCGGGAAGGGGGTGCTGCATTTGAATTATGACCAAGGCGCGCTGGATCTGATACTGAGCGCGGCGGACAGTGCCCGCCGTATGGGGCACAGCTATGTGGGCAGCGCCCATTTGCTGTTGGCGCTGACCCGGTCGCCGGAAACCGCCGGAAATCTGGTCCGGGGTGCGGGTGTGGATGAAGCATTGATACGGCCTGCCATAGCGGTTTTATATGGGAAGGGAACGCCCGGCCTGCCCCTTCCTCAAGGCATGACAGCGCAGCTTCGGAGGATTTTGCGGGGGGCTGGGAATGAAGCCAGAAGCCTTTCCAGTAAGGAGGTGCGGCCGCTGCATTTACTGCTTGCGGTCCTAAGGCAGGAGAAGAGCGCGGCGAAGGAATTGCTGCGGCTGGGCTGCGTCGATACAGACGCTTTGTTTACGAAAACCATTGAATACATCCGCTATGAGGCGGTACAGCCAGTGAAACGAAAAAAGGAGGGGTCTGCTACGAAACTGCTGGAACAGTTCAGTGAGGATTTGGTGCAAAAAGCGGCATCTATGGAACCGGTGATCGGAAGAGAACGGGAGATCGATATGGTCATCGGAATTTTGAGCAGAAAGCATAAGAACAATCCCGCTCTGGTAGGAGAGCCGGGTGTTGGAAAGACGGCCATTGCGGAGGGCCTGGCCCAGCGGATGGCCGCTGGAAATGTGCCGCCGCAGTTAAAGGAAAAACGGCTGGTAAGCCTCAATATGGCAAACCTGGTGGCAGGCACCAAGTACCGTGGTGAGTTTGAAGAACGGCTTCGGGATGTGCTGGCGGAAATCCGCCGCAGCGGAGATGTAATCCTGTTCGTAGATGAGATGCACACCATTGTTGGTGCCGGCGCTGCGGAGGGTGCCATTGACGCGGCTAATATTTTTAAGCCTGCTCTGGGCAGAGGGGAACTGCAGATTCTGGGGGCTACGACTATGACGGAGTACCGCAAGTTCATAGAAAAGGACCCAGCGCTGGAACGGCGGTTTCGCCCGGTTACCGTGGAGGAACCCAGTAAGGAAGCGACCATGTCTATCCTGCGGGCTTTGCGGCCCGGCCTGGAGCGGCATCATGGGCTGCGCATTACAGAGGAAGCAATGAAAGAGGCAGTCCGGCTGTCCCAGCGGTATCTGCCGGACCTGTATCTGCCGGATAAGGCTATCGACCTGCTGGATGAGGGCGCATCCCACGCCGGGATGGAGGACCTGAGAAACGGCCGGTCTGTACGGTTGGATCTGGAGCAGGAATTGAGTGAGGCCGTACGCGAGAGCCGCTTTGAAAAAGCCGCTGAGCTTCGGGACAGAATGCAGCGGTTGGTAAACCGTACTCAGGAAACCAGGCACAGCCGGACGGTTACGGGGGCGGATGTGGCCTGGGCGGTATCCAGCCGAACCGGAATTCCGGTAGGCAGGCTGACAGCCAATGAGCGGGAGCGTATGCTCAACCTGGAAAATATTCTGAAGCGAAGGGTCATCGGCCAGGAGTCTGCGGTAGATATTACGGCAGAGACTATCAGAAGGGGTATGTGTGGGATCCGGGATGAAAACCGGCCTGTGGCCTCTATGCTTTTTACAGGCCCTACGGGCGTGGGAAAAACAGAACTTTGCAGGGCGCTGGCGGAAGAACTGTACGGGGGCAAGGACGCTATGATCCGCCTTGACATGACGGAGTATATGGAAAAACAGTCGGTGTCGCGACTCATTGGCGCGCCTCCCGGATATGTGGGATATGAGGAAGGCGGCAAGCTGACGGAAGCGGTGCGCCGCCGCCCGTATTGCCTGGTGCTGCTGGATGAACTGGAAAAGGCCCACCCGGATGTGCTTGGCATTCTGCTGCAGATCATGGAAGAGGGGGTGCTGACCGATTCTACCGGACGGCGTGTCAGCTTCAAAAATGCCGTTGTGGTAATGACCTCCAACATTGGCGGAGAGATCCGTTCAGACGGTCTTGGCTTCAGTCCTTCCGGACGCACTGGAGAAACAGAGGCAGCGGTCCGTCAGGCGTTTAGTCCGGAATTTCTGGGACGGTTGGATCAACTGATCTGTTTTCAGCCCTTGTCTGACAGCGCCATGGAGCAGATCACAAAAAAGTATCTTCAGCAACTCAGCCAGCGCAGCCAGGCTGCAGGGATGCAGCTGCAGCTTCCTGAGGAACTGCCGAATCTGATCCGCTGCAAATCCAATACCAAAGGTGGTGCCCGGCAGCTGCGGCGCCTGGTGCAGGAGCAGGTGGAAGGGCCGCTGGCGGTGTTTCTGCTGAAAAGCGGAAAGAAGCATACAAAGGTTTTTGGCAGAGTGGAAGATGGGCAGCTCCAATTCCAGGATGCGCCAATTTTGTAGAACAAGTGTTCAAAAATAGAAAAATAACGGTATTTTATACTCTTTTTCTGCAAAAAATTACGAAAAAAATATTGATTTTTTGTTCTAAAGGAAGTATACTGTGCATATATGGAGTAAAAGGGTAGAAAAGTGGAGCAAAATGGTGTGGAGGTGAGCGCTTGTGATCGGAAAGTACCCTGCCAAAATGGATGATAAGAACCGGCTGTTTGTGCCTGCGAAGCTGCGTGCTGAGCTGGGCGGCGATTTCTTTGTGACCCTGGGTGTCAACTGCGGTCACCGCTGCCTGACTGTTTACACTGCCGCCGATTGGGAAGTGCTGGGGCAGAATTATAATGCCCTGCCTATTTCCCAACGCTCCGCCGCTACCAGTCTGATCTTTATGAATGCCACCGAATGCACTCCGGATAAGCAGTTTCGTTTCAGCCTGACCCAGTTTTTGCTGGACTATGCGGGCATCGACCGGGATGTGATGATCGTGGGCAGGGCAGGTCAGGCAGAGATCTGGGACGCCAAGGAATTTGCTGCCTTCGAGGCAGAAAACCTCACTCCCGAAAAGCTGCTGGCATCTTTGGAGGCAATCGGCTTATGAGTGATTTTCATCATGTGTCCGTGCTGCTGCAGGAGTGCATTGACGGCTTGAACATCAAGCCCGACGGCATCTATGTGGATGGCACACTGGGCGGTGCGGGCCATTCTTCTCAGATTGCTGCCCGGCTGACCACGGGCCGGCTCATTGGTATCGACCGTGACCCGGTGGCTTTGGAGGCAGCCGGTAAGCGGTTGGAACCATACGCTGACAGGGTGACGCTGGTCCACTCCAATTTCTGCGAGATCGCGCAGGTTCTGGCAGAACTGGGGATCGGAGGCGTGGATGGAATCTTACTGGATCTGGGTGTTTCCTCTCCGCAGCTGGACGAGGTCAGCCGTGGATTTTCCTATATGGGCGACGCGCCCCTGGATATGCGCATGAACGGCGAGGATGCGCTCAGCGCCTATGAGGTGGTCAACACCTGGTCCTATGAGGAGCTAAGGCGGATCTTGTATGAATACGGCGAGGAGCGGTACGCGCCCCAGATCGCCGGTGCTATCTGCCGCCGCAGGGAAGTATCACCTGTGAAAACAACGCTGGAGCTGGTGGATATCATCCGCTCGGCGATGCCCCCGGCAGCGCTGCGGGAAAAACAGCATCCTGCCAAGCGGAGTTTTCAGGCCATCCGTATTGCGGTCAATGATGAACTGGGCAGTGTGGAGAAGGTAATGGCTGACGCCATTCCCTGTCTGAATCCCGGTGGAAGGCTGGCGGTGATCACCTTCCATTCTTTAGAGGACCGGATCGTAAAAAACGGGATGGCCGCAGCATCCAAGGGCTGCACCTGCCCACCGAACTTTCCGGTATGTATTTGCGGAAATAAGCCTAAGGTGAAGCTCATTTCCAGAAAGCCCATTGTTTCCGGCCAGGAAGAATTGGACAGAAATCCCAGAGCCAGAAGCGCCAAGCTCCGGGTATGTGAAAAGATATAAGTATTTTAGAAAGGGGAGAGAAACCGTGGCCTATAAATCGGATGTAACCTATATCCGTTATTACACGGATGGAAGCGCTGCGCGCCAGCCAGCGCCGAAAGCGCCGCAAAAAAAGCGGACTCTCCCCAAAGTAAAACAGCAGCCGAAGCAGGTACTGTACATACAGCCCATAGCGGTGGTGGGACTTCTGCTTTCTGCCGTGATGCTGGTTATGATGATCGCCGGCGCTGTGGAACTGCACAATGTCAAGCAGCAGAAGCAGGCGATGGCGGAATATGTGCAAAAGCTGACCTGGGAAAACAGTCATAACCGGGTAGAATATGAAGATGGGCTGGATCTGGAAACCATTAAAAAATCTGCCATCGCCATTGGGATGGTGCCGCAGGATCAGGTCCGGCATATTACCATTTCAGTCCCTGCGCCCGAATCGGAGGAAACCCCCGGCTTTTGGGAAAAGACTCTGGTTTTTTTGGAGGGCTTGTTTGCATAAAGACCGTACCGGTCAATACAATTAGGATAGCAGACTGCAATGGGCGGTAAGGATTTCCTTGCTGCCCATTGATGGGCTTAGCACGAAAACAGTGCGTCCTAAGGAAAGGCCGGTGGGTATGAAACAGCGAAAGCAGTACCAAAGAATAAGACTGGATAGTGGTCAGCACAGGCGGATCTTGGTTGTGGCGGTGCTTTTGGGGGTGGCGCTTTTTATACCGGTCGCGCTGCGGCTGTATTACCTGATGGTTACCAATTACGACTACTATTCCCAGCTTGCGCTGCGTAATCAGACCCGCAGTACAGCGGTCACCGCTGACCGGGGTGTGATCTACGACCGGAATATGAATGTTCTGGCGGCCAATCAGAGTGTGGAAAATGTATACCTGGACCCACATGAACTGAAGCAGTCCAAGGCGGATATTCCCCGAATTGCCCAGGTGCTGGGCGAGATCCTGGGAAAAGATCCCGCATGGATCGAAGAGCAGGCCAAGGATACCAGAATGCGCTATAAGAAGCTTGCCGAGCGCATCAGTGAGGAAACCGCCGCGCAGATCCGCACCTATATCAATGAGAATAATATTTCGGGTATCCACCTGGAACCCAATTCCCAGCGGTATTACCCCTACGGAAGCCTGGCTGCGCAGGTGATCGGTTTTACCAACGCATCCAATACCGGCTCAGAGGGAATCGAGGCCGCCTATAACAGCTTCCTGGAGGGAAGCAGCGGCCGGGTCATTACCACCAAGGGCAACAATGAAATGGATATGCCATTTTCCTATGAAAAATATGTGCAGTCACAGGAGGGCTGTAGCGTGATCCTGACACTGGATGCCACAGTGCAGGCCTGTCTGGAAAAGCAGATGGAAGCTGCTATCGCCCGGTACGATGTGCAAAACGGCGCGTTCGGTATGGTTATGGATGTCAATACCGGGGAAATTCTGGCAATGGCCACGCTGGGCAGCTATGACCCCAATCAGTACCTGGAGATCTATGATCCCAATGCTGCTTCAGAACTGGAACAGCAGCGCCTCAGCTATCTGATGCATCCGGAGGGCAGTGAAGCCTATACGGCAGGGAAGGAAGCCTACACCCAGGCCCTGAACCAGGCACGGCTGAAGCAATGGCGCAACCGCTGCATTTCCGACGGATATGAACCGGGGTCCACCTTCAAGGTACTGACCATGGCGGCGGCGCTGGACTGCGGTGCTATCGATCTGGAAACAGCCTTTTACTGCAAGGGCGCGGAGCAGATTCCCGGAAGATCCCAGCTCCTGCACTGCTGGCGCTCCGCCGGTCATGGAGCGGAGAAAACGCCAGAGGCCTTGCAAAATTCCTGTAACATCGCCTTTGCCCATATTGCGCTGAAGCTGGGCGGTGAGCGGTTTTATGAATATGTACAGCGCTTTGGCGTTTTGGAAAAGACAGGAATCGACCTTTCCGGTGAGAGCAAGGGTGTATTCTTTGATAAGGCGCTGGTGACCAATACAGACAAGTGGGGGACTGCATCCTTAACCTCCGGGTCTTTCGGTCAGACATTTAAGCTGACACCGCTGCAGTTGGTTCGTGCCATCTCGTCGGTGGTCAACGGCGGAAATCTGATGGAGCCTTATATCGTGTCAGAGATTATCGACAGCAGCGGCAATACGGTACTCAAGCAGGAGCCGACGCTGGTCAGAAAGACCATCAGTGAGGAAACCTCAAAGCTCATGTGCTCTATGATGGAATCGGTAGTGACTGTGGGAACGGCAAAAAATGCCGCTGTTTCCGGCTATTCCATAGGAGGAAAGACGGGAACCAGTGAGAAAATCGATGTTTTCGATGAAAACGGCCAGCGGGTGCTGGATAAAATCGTATCATTTGTGGGGGTTGCGCCTATGGATGATCCGCAGTATATTGTACTGGTAGCCCTGGATACACCGTCAAGACAAACCGGGATCTATATCTCCGGCGGTGTGATGGCTGCCCCAACAGTGGGTGCGGTGATGGCGGACATTCTGCCATATCTGGGTGTGGAGCAAAACCTTTCCCCGGAGGATGCCGCCGGGCAGTGGGTGCTTCTGGAGGATATGACAGGGCTCAGTGCCGAGGAAGCGGCAAAGAAATTGAAGCAGGCCGGTGTGGAAGCTGTAACGGAAGGGATTGGGCAGACCGTGGTCAGCCAGATCCCCATACCGGGGGAGAGTGTTCCAAAAGGAAGCCAGGTGCTTTTGTACCTGGGCGAGCTTAATAAGGAAATTACTGATACACAGGACGCTGAAAGCGGCTAAGGAGGAACCAATATGAAACTGAGAGAACTACTGAATGGCATACGGGTATTGGAAACCAATGCGGATATGGAAATGGAGATCGGGAGCGTTGCCTATGATTCCCGAAAGGTGACCCCCGGCAGCCTGTTTGCGGCCATTACCGGCTTTGCATCTGACGGTAACCGGTTTATACCCATGGCTCTGGAAAAGGGGGCAAGGGTTGTTGTTACCGCCCACAGGCCGGAGGATACCGTGCCTTATGTGCTGGTGGAGTCTGACCGTCTGGCCCTGGCGCTGCTGGGCGCTAATTTCTATGGACACCCGGCTGAGAGCATGACCATGATCGGCATTACCGGCACCAACGGAAAGACATCTTCCACACTGCTGTTGAAGCATGTGCTGGAAACAGTCAGGGGCGCGAAGGTGGGTCTGATCGGCACTATGGAAAACCGGATCGGCGATCTGGTGATCCCCACCGAACGGACAACGCCGGAAAGCTTTGAGCTGCAGGGCCTGTTTGCCCAGATGCGTGACGCCGGCTGCACCCATATGGTCATGGAGGTTTCCTCCCATGCCATTTCTTTGGACCGGGTAGGCGGTGTCCGCTATGATGTGGCGGCATTTACCAACCTTACCGAGGATCATCTGGACTTCCACGGTACCATGGAGGACTATTGCGATGCCAAGGCCGAACTGTTTGCCCGCTGCGGCAAGGCGGTGGTGAACCGGGATGACCCCTGGTTTGACCGGATCGTACGCCGTGCCCAGTGTCCGGTGCTGAAAACCTCTGTGGCAGGGGAGGGTGACCTGCAGGTAAAGGATCTGGAGATGCTCTCCGACGGTATTCGCTTTACCGCGGTACACGGAGAGGAAACAGCTCAGGTCCGTCTGCCCATCCCCGGCAAATTTACGGTTTATAATGCCCTGACAGTGCTGGGAATCGCACTGCAGCTTGGCATCAGCCTGACGGATGCGGCAAAGGCCTTGGAAACTGCCGAAGGTGTCAAGGGCCGTGTAGAGGTGGTACCCACGCCGGGAAAGCCCTATACCGTTCTGATCGACTATGCCCATACCCCTGATGGCCTGGAAAATGTTCTCAGCTCTGTCAGGGATTTCTGCAAGGGACGGCTGATTGCGGTCTTTGGCTGCGGCGGTGACCGTGACCGGACGAAACGGCCAATTATGGGCAGAATCGGCGCGGAACTGGCGGATTTGGCCATCATAACTTCGGATAATCCCAGAACCGAAGTGCCTATGGATATCATCAATGACATCGTTGCGGGCCTGCCGGAGGATGCCGAAAATTATGAAGTGATCGAAAATCGTATCGAAGCGATCCATCATGCTATGGACATTGGCAAAAAAGATGATATAATTGTATTGGCAGGAAAGGGCCATGAAACCTACCAGGAGATCTGCGGTGTCAAACACCACCTGGATGAACGGGAGGTCGTGGCAGATTACCTGTAAGGAGGAATTGCCGTGGGTAAGATCACACTGGCTCAGGCTGCTGCATGGTGCGGCGGCCGCGTAGAAGAAAAATTTAAAGACATTACCTTTCTGGGAGCGAATATGGATTCCCGGAAGATCCAGCCGGGCCAGTTGTTTATTGCCCTGGTAGGCGAGCGTGACGGCCACGATTATATCCCGGTGGCCATGGAAAAGGGTGCTGCCGCCGTGCTTTGTTCCAGGCAGTGCGGCGATTATCCTGCCATCATTGTGGAGGACCCCCGGCTGGCCCTGGGAGACATTGCCCGGGCGGAGCGCAAGCGGATCGGTATGCAGGTGGTTGGCGTTACCGGCTCTGTGGGAAAAAGCACCACCAAGGAAATGATCGCCGAGGTCCTTGCCAGTACCTACCGGGTGGAAAAGACCCCGGTCAATCAGAATAATGATCTGGGTATGCCAATGGCGATTTTGTCCATGCCTATGGATACTCAGGTGGCTGTTTTAGAAATGGGCATGAATCATTTCCGGGAGATTGCCTATCTTGCGTCCATCGCCCAGCCCAATGTAGCTGTGATCATCAATATCGGTACCATGCATATTGAGCATCTGGGCACTAAGGAAGGAATTCTGCGGGCCAAGATGGAAATTCTGGAGGGTATGCGTGAGAACAGTACGGTGATCCTTAACGGTGATGACCCGCTGCTGTGGAGCCAGAGGGAGCTTACCCACATGAAGCTCAGCTACTTCGGCGAAGAAAACCCGCTGTGTACTGTCCGCTGCGAGGATCTTCGGGAAGAAGATCAGTACATGACCTTCCGGGTCAGCGCCGGTGACAACAGTTTCCCGTTGGAGATGAATCTGGAGGGCAGGCACTATGTTTCGGATGCGCTGGCGGCAGTCAGTGTGGGCCTTGCCATGGGGGTAGAGCCTGCAAAGATCCAGGAACGGCTCTCCCAGTTCCGGAACATGGCCGGCAGACAGGAGATTTTTGAAAAGAACGGTTACACGATTATCAAGGATTGCTACAACGCAGGCCCTGAGAGTATGGCCGCGGCTTTGGAAGTCCTTGGGAAAAAAGAAGGCCGCCATGTGGCGGTTCTGGGAGACATGCTGGAACTGGGCGCATGCACCCAGGCGGAGCATTACCGTGTAGGCCGCATTGCCGCTGAGAAGGCAGATCTGCTGCTGGCTTACGGTCCCAATGGTAAGCGTGTGCTCAGCGGCGCTATGACCGGCGGCATGCTAGACACCAGAGCGATGGCCTTTGAGGACAGGGAAAAACTGGTTGCTGCGCTGAAGCGCATGGCAAAACCCGGTGATGTGCTGCTGTTCAAAGGCAGCCGGGGTATGCGCATGGAGCTGATTCTGGAAAGCTTCCTGCAGGACGAAACATAATCATTACAAAGATGACCCGAAGGAATGCTTCGGTTCTACGCGGAGGAAATGTACATGACGAGAATGATTGTAACAGCGGTGGCCGGCTTCGTGCTTTCCGGTGTGCTGGGCTATTTTCTGCTTCCGGTGCTGCGGGCGCTGAAAGCAGGCCAGTCCATCCGGGAAATCGGCCCTACCTGGCACAATAACAAGGCGGGTACGCCTATGATGGGCGGCTTGATGTTTATTCTGGCTGCAATTATCTGCCTGATCGGAAACCTGTTTACCATAGAAGAGTATTCTGTATTTTATGTGCTGGCACTGAGCCTGTGCTTTGGTACGGTGGGTTTTCTGGATGACTTCTATAAGATCAAATTCAAGCGCAATCTGGGCCTGACCGCAATGCAGAAGGCAATGCTGCAGATGGCGGTTTCCGCCATCTACCTGTATGTTCTGTACCGCCAGAACATCCTGACCTGCAATGTTTACATTCCGTTTGTGGATGTTACTTTCTACCTGCATCCACTGGTGTATATTTTCTTTGCCATGTTCGTGATGGTCGGCTGCGTCAATGCTGTGAATCTGACCGACGGTGTGGACGGCCTTTCCAGCTCTGTGACCATCCCTGTGATGGTGTTCTTCGCGGCAGCACCCGCCTGCGCGGGAAAATGGGACCTGGCGCTGCTGCCTGCGTCACTGGCAGGCGGATTGATCGCGTACCTGTTCTATAACTGGCATCCGGCCAAGGTGTTCATGGGCGATACCGGTTCGCTGTTTTTAGGTGGCGTGGTCTGCGCCATGGCTTTTGCGCTGGATATGCCTCTGGTTCTGATTTTAGTAGGCTTTGTATATATCGTAGAAACACTGTCCGTTATCTTGCAGGTGGGCTACTTTAAGCTGACCCACGGCAAGCGGCTGTTTAAGATGTCGCCCATCCACCACCATTTTGAGATGTGCGGCTGGAAGGAAGAAAAGATCGTATTGACCTTTACAGGCGTATCGGTACTGATGTGCCTGCTGGCCTGGTTTGGAATCTAGAGTTCTTATCAGCCTATAAGAAAGGAGATCTTATGGCGTTGCAGAGAGGACCTCTGTATGCCAAAGAGAACCGCTTTTCGGCGGCAAGCCGAAAAGAAGACAGGATAGACCTTCCGTTTTTGATTTTGGTATTGCTGCTTCTGGGCGTGGGGCTTGTGATGCTCTATTCTGCCAGTTATGCCCAGAGCGAATTTGACACCGGTTATGAGATCTCCACCCGGTATCTCCAAAAACAAGCCGTATGCGCCGGGGTCGGCCTGATCGCAATGGCGGTACTTTCCCGAATTCCGGGGGACTTCTGGCTGCGTTTTGCCTGGCCCTTGTATGGTATCAGCATCCTTTTGCTGCTGAGCGTATTGGTGGTGGGAGAATCCGTAAACGGTGCCCGGCGCTGGATCAACATTGCGGGCTTGCAGTTTCAGCCGTCGGAGATCGCGAAATTTACCATGATCGTGCTGTTTGCCAGACTAACCAAGGGCTTTGGCCCCAGCGCCAGAGAGTTTCGCTACGGTGTGCTGGGCTTTGGCGGCGCGCTGCTGGGAATTCTGGTGCCACTAGCGCTGGAAAAGCATCTTTCCGCCATTATGCTTATGGGCATGGTGGCAGTGGTCATGATGTATGTGGCAGGGACCCACCCCAAATGGCTTCTGGCAGGTGCCGGGGCCGCGGCGGTGTTTGTGGTCATATACATCAGCTTTATGGGTTACGCAGGGGACCGGGTAACCGCGTGGCTCCACCCGGAGGCAGACCCCGGTGATACAGGCTATCAGATCCTGCAATCGCTGTACGCCATTGGTTCCGGCGGGGTGTTCGGTCTGGGCCTGGGAAAGAGCAGGCAGAAATACCTGTACCTGCCCTTTCAGTATAACGACTATATCTTCGCGGTGATCTGCGAAGAACTGGGGCTTGTTGGAGCGCTGGTGATCATTGCCCTGTTTGCGGCGCTGATCGTTCGGGGCTACTGGATCGCGCTCCATGCCCAGGACCGGTTTTCCACCGTCCTGGCGGCAGGGTTGGTGACGCTGATCGCTGTGCAAACGATTTTGAATCTATGCGTTGTTACCAACCTTTTGCCCTCTACCGGTATCGCACTGCCGTTTTTCTCCTATGGTGGAACGGCTCTGGCGGTGAACCTGGGAGAAATGGGCATCGTTCTCGGGATCTCCCGATTCCGAAATCAAGCAAAAAGACAGGAGGGACTCCTATGAATGTGATTTTTACCTGCGGTGGCACCGGCGGCCATATCAACCCTGCCATCGCAGTTGCCAATATACTGAAAGAGCGGCATCCGGACTGCAATATCCTCTTTATCGGTGCCAGCGGCCATATGGAAGAAAAGCTGGTGCCGGGCGCGGGGTATGAACTGAAAACCTTTCCAACATCCGGTATGAGCCGCAAGCTCAACGCCAAGGGAATCAAAGCCAATATGAAGGCGGTGTCCAATGTGGTCGGCGCTGTCAATGGCTGTAAGAAAATTATCAAGGAATTTAAACCCGATGTGATCATCGGAACCGGTGGTTACGCCAGCTTTCCCGCACTGCTGGCTGGCCGCCTGATGAAGATTCCGACTTGTGTCCATGAGGCCAACGCTATGCCCGGACTTACCACCAAAATGGCCGCTGCCTGGGCGGACCGGGTGCTGATCTGTTTCCCGGAGAGCGCCAAGCATTACAAGCACCCGGAAAAAGCGGAGGCAGTAGGTATGCCTGTGCGCAGGGAATTTATCTATGCCGATAAAGAAGCGGCCCGCCAGGAATTGGGACTGGACAGCCGTCCGGTGATTCTGTCCACCTTCGGCAGTCAGGGTGCAAGGGCTATGAATCTGGTAGTGGCTCAGCTGCTGAAGCTGGAACAGGAGGAAGGTTTCCCTTACCAGCATATCCACGGTGTCGGCAGCTTCGGCTGGGAATGGTTCCCGGACCGGCTGCGGGAACTGGGTGTGGACGCGGATAACAGCGCGCTGGATATCCGGGAGTATATTTACAATATGCCCACGGTTATGGCGGCTGCGGATGTGGTCATCAGCCGTGCGGGCGCATCCGCCTGCAATGAGATCGCCGCTTCCGGTACACCCTGCATTCTGATACCGTCCCCCAATGTGACGGATAACCACCAGGAGAAGAACGCCCGGGCCTTTTCCGACCGGGGTGGCGCGGTACTTCTGCTGGAAAAGGACTGCACACCACAGGAACTCTATGACACGATCAAGAGAATCCTGTCTGACCGGCAGCGGCAGAATCAGATGAGTACCGCCTTGCGCGGCGCATGTGTACTGGACAGCGCGGAGCGGATCTGCCATATTCTGGAGGAACTGGCTGCTTCCAAATAACCCAAAGGAGAATCCAATGGATCACGAGAAAACAAAGCGGACAACATCCAACCGCCGGACGAGCCGTCCGGTGGAGAATTCCGCAAAAAAGAAAACCGTGGGGCGCACCGCATCCAAAACTGCGCCCGGAACAGGACAGAGACCTGCTTCTGCCCGGCGTGAGCAGCCTGCCGCAAGGCGAACAGCGGATGCACCGGTGCGGTCAAGACAACCACAGCAATCTGTGAAAAAAAGCGTACCGGCCTCAAAAAAGCCTGCGGCAGCCCCCCGGCCTGCGCCGGAGGTGGTCTATACCCCGGCAAAACCCTTTAACCGTGGAAGGCTGATATTGCAGCTTGCTACGGTGGTGGCGGTGGTTCTGGCCCTGTCTTTCGGTATATCGATCTTCTTTAAGGTAGAAACCATCACCGTTACCGGTGCGCAGAAATACGATGCCTGGACAGTGAAAGAAGCCTCCGGTATCGAAATCGGGGACAATCTGCTGAGTTTTGGCGAAGCAAAAGCTGCCGGGAAGATCAAAACAGCGCTTCCCTATGTACAATCTGTACGAATTGGAATAAAACTGCCCGATACGGTAAATATTGAAATCAAGGAACTGGATGTGGTGTATGCCATTAAGGACGCGGTGGAGCAGTGGTGGCTGATCACATCGAACGGCCGTGTGATCGATAAGGCTGACAGTGCTACCGCCGGCGGTTATACCCAGGTTTTAGGCGTAAAGCTGGCAACCCCTGTAGCAGGGCAGCAGGCAGTAGCCCAGGAAGAACAGACGGCATCTTCCGGTACGGACGAAACCACTGAGACGCCCACTCTGGCCCCTGTGATCAAGGCCAGTGACCGCTTGAACGCCGCGCTGGATATTCTGCAGTATCTAGAGGAATGCGGCATCATCGGTGAGGCTGCCAATATCAATGTGGCAGACCTGGGCAATCTGGAGCTGCAGTACGGACAGCGGTTTCTCGTAAAGCTGGGTGATACCTCACAGCTCCTGTATAAGATCAAATGCATGAATGCCGCCATTAACGGTGACGATGAACTGAACAGCCTGAAGGACTATGACAGCGGTGTTCTGGACATTTCTTTTACCATAAAAGAGAACCAAGTCATCTATCAGGCATCAGAAGAGTAACAAATAATTAAAAAAGTTCGACGAAAAACGAGATTTTCTATTGACCATTTCGCATTTTGTGGATAGAATAGAGAAGTACCATTATAAATTCGTGCAGAGAAAGCCAATAGCTTGGCTCTGCCAAAGGATACATAGGAGGAAAGCACAATGGCTGATTTTCAGGAACGCGTTGTTAAGATCAAGGTAATTGGTGTTGGCGGCGCAGGTAACAATGTTATTAACCGCATGATCGAATCCGGTGTTGGCGGTGTCGACTTTGTGGTTGTAAATACCGACAAGCAGGACCTCAACAAGTCCGTTTGCAAGAATAAGATCCAGATCGGTGAAAAGCTCACCGGCGGTATGGGTGCCGGCTCCAAGCCCGAGATTGGCCGGCAGTCCGCTGAGGAGAGCCGGGCTCAGATTTCCAAAATTCTGGAAGATACTGATATGGTCTTTATTACCGCCGGCATGGGCGGCGGCACCGGTACCGGCGCTGCGCCTATCGTAGCCGACCTGGCCCACGAAGCCGGCATCCTCACTGTCGGTGTTGTAACGAAGCCCTTCAAGTTCGAGGGTGCCAACCGTATGCGCCAGGCTGAGGCAGGCATTGCTGAGCTGGGCGGTAAGGTCGACTCTCTGATCATCATTCCCAATGACCGGCTGAAGTATGTCACCGATCAGAAGATCACCTTCGCCAACGCATTCGGTATTGCTGACGATGTTCTGAAGCAGGCTGTCACCTCTATCTCTGAGCTGGTTGGTTTCTGCGAGAATGTGATCATCAATCTGGACTTTGCTGATGTTTCCGCTGTTATGAAGGACGCAGGCCTGGCACATATGGGTGTGGGTACTGCCAGCGGCAAGGAAAAGGCTGAGCAGGCTGCTCTGGCTGCTGTTTCCAGCCCCTTGCTGGAGACTTCCATTAACGGTGCTACCGGCGTTCTGGTCAATGTTACCGGTTCTTCTGAGCTGACTCTGGACGATGTGGAGACTGCTGCCAGCATCGTGCAGGAGAACGCCAATCCCGAAGCAAACATCATCTTCGGCGCTACCTGTTCCGATGCCTTCCAGGATGAGATGCGCGTTACTGTCATCGCCACCGGCTTTGATAAGAAGCCCGATGTTACCGTTGTAGTACCCGGCTCTGCCGCGGCTGCGGAAGCACCTGCCAAGACCGGAGATGTAAGTGAGATCGACGAGATATTCAAGCTCTTCAACCGCTGATTCTAATTTGCGGCATCCCGGGAACTCCCGGGATGCCTTTTTGTGCAAAGGAGTGGTTTTGTGAACGCCTATGGTGCATTGGCCCGCAGCTATGACCGCCTTACCAATGATGTTTCCTATGAAGCCGTTGTGGATTTCTATTTTGAGATCCTGGCCCGGGAAAACCTGCGGCCCAGGACCGCGGTGGATCTGGCCTGCGGTACAGGTTCTGTGGCTATGCTGCTGGCCCAAAGAGGATTGCAGGTGACTGGTGTGGACATGTCAGAGGAAATGCTCTGTGTGGCTGCCCAGAAGGCTCAGAACGGGAAGAACCGGCCGCTGTTTGTATGCCAGAGATTGCAGCAACTGCGGCTTCCCAAGGCTGTTGACCTGGCTGTCTGCGCGCTGGACAGTTTGGACTACATTACAGACCCCGCTGATTGCGAGGAGGCTATCCGCCGAATCTACAAAGCGCTGAATCCCGGCGGCTGTTTCATTTTTGATGTCAACACACCCGGGAAGCTCCGGGCCATGGATGGCCAGGTGTTTCTGGATGAGGATGATGATGTGTACTGCGTCTGGCGAGGCGAGTTTGACGAACAAACCAATATATGTTCCTACGGCATGGATCTGTTTCAGCGGGAGGGGGATGCCTGGGTCAGAAGCTTTGAAGAACACAGGGAATACGCCTACTCAGCCCAGCAGCTTAAGGGATACTTAAAAGCGGCAGGGTTTACTTCTGTAGCGGTCTATGCTGACCGCCGTTTTGAAGCGCCTGCCCCCGGAGAGCAGCGCATCTATATAAAAGCAAGAAAGGGTAAGATCCTATGAATGATTACTTAGTACGGGGCATGACCATGGATGGCTTCGTGAAGGTTGTGGCGATCCGCTCGACGGAGTTGGTGCGCCGGGGCGCGCAGATCCATAAATCAACACCCAACGCAACAGCGGCCTTTGGGCGGGCGCTGACCGCAGCTTCCATGATGGGCAATATGCAGAAGGTGGATAACGGTTCTATGACCCTGCAGATCAAGGGCGGCGGCCCCATCGGCAATATCGTATGTGTTGCCGATCCTGTGGGCAATGTCCGGGGTTATGTTTATGAGCCCAATGTTCCGCTGGTGGAAAAATACCCGGGCAAGCTGGATGTAGGCGCGACTGTGGGTACTGACGGTACACTGACGGTTATCCGCGACCTGCAAATGAAAGAGCCTTATGTGGGCAGCATTCCGCTGGTGTCCGGTGAGATCGGTGATGATGTAACAGCCTATTTTGCACGCAGTGAGCAGACACCTACTGCCTGCGCGCTTGGTGTTCTAATCGACCGGGATATGTCCGTGAAGGTAGCCGGAGGCTATTTGGTGCAGCTCTTACCCGGCGCGCCGGATGAAGTGGTCGATAAGCTGGAAGCCGGAATCCAGAGGGCTGGCGCGGTGACTGCCATGCTGGAGCACGGTCTGACTCCCGAGGAGATCCTGGGCCAAGTGTGCGGCGACCTGGGTGTGGTATTCATGGAAACCACTGCGGTAGCATATAAGTGCTATTGCAGCCGTGACCGTGTCACCTCTGCGTTGATCAGCCTGGGCCGCAAGGAACTATCGGAGATCAAGGATGAGGGAAAGGCGTTTCCTGTAGAATGCCAGTTCTGCGATACGGTATACAGCTTTACCCCGGGTGACATTGACGAACTGCTTAAAAAAGTTTGAAATTAACCGGCTGGTGGTGGAAAATTTGGGCTTTTGGGACTGCCAAAATTTTTGAGAAAAAATCTAAAAAAACGCTTGACAAAATGGCTGTGCAAGGGTATAATGTGTCCTGTCGCTGAGGTGCGCAGCACGAAAGCGCAAACGGGAGCATAGCTCAGCTGGGAGAGCATCTGCCTTACAAGCAGGAGGTCACAGGTTCGAGCCCTGTTGTTCCCACCACTTATTTGGCCCGGTGGTGCAGTCGGTTAGCACGCCAGCCTGTCACGCTGGAGGTCGACGGTTCGAGTCCGTTCCGGGTCGCCATATGAAAGCATCTGAGCAGAGCTTCATGCTCTGCTCAATATGCCTCTGTAGCTCAGTAGGTAGAGCAGCGGACTGAAAATCCGCGTGTCGTTGGTTCGATTCCGACCGGAGGCACCACGGTTCCCTTTGGGAACCGAGATGCGGGTGTAGCTCATCCGGTAGAGCGCCACCTTGCCAAGGTGGAGGTAGCGAGTTCGAGCCTCGTCACCCGCTCCAATCAAATAGAATAGGAACGCAATAGCGTTCCTGTTTTTATAAAATGGTACCGTGGCCAAGTGGTAAGGCAAGAGTCTGCAAAACTCTCATTCGCCAGTTCAAATCTGGCCGGTACCTCCAAAAGAAACGACAGCTTTTGAAAGAAAGTTGTCGTTTCTTTTGTTCTCTTATCTCTTCACTCTTCACTGTTATCTTTTCTCTAAAGAAGCTGTCGTTTCAGAGAAAAGTGAAGAGAGAAGAGTGAAAAAAAGTATCCGCTTCGCGGATGATTTAAACGAAGTATCTAAACAGGTATTAAAGACAAGAAAAACTTCAATGTAAAGCATTGGAATTTTTACTATGTCAATTACAGGGCGACTTCTGTGTGCTAAAATCAATTATTAAAATTCTTTACAAAGTTCCAATGCCCTTGTATAATTATTACATGAGTGACCGGCACTCAAAATTTGAAGGAGGTACATATATGGATAGAGTAGAATTAAAGAATCTGGCAAAGCAGCAGATCAGAGGGCATATTGGTGTTCTGTTTTTGATCACACTGATCGTTGCCGCGGTTTCCGCACTGGTTGGTATGATCCCGGTTGCTGGCCCGCTGGCGACGGCTTTGGTTGTTACACCGGCATTTAGCATTGCTATGGTCACGATTTATTTGAAGCTGACACAGCATATGACTCCCGATATTGCGGAACTTTTTGCGCACTTTAATAAATTCTGGGCCGCATTTAAGGTTCTTTTCTTGACTGGATTGTTTACCTTCCTGTGGTCGTTGCTGCTTGTGATCCCCGGTATCGTCAAGGCGTATTCTTACTCCATGGCAATGTATATCCTGGCTGAGAATCCTGAGATGGGGGCGCTGGAAGCCATTGACCGTTCCAAGGCTATGATGGACGGTCACAAGATGGAGCTGTTTGTGCTGAATCTTTCCTTCATTGGCTGGTATCTTCTGTGCGCGGTTACCTTTGGTATTGCTTCTGTATGGGTCGTTCCTTATGTCAGTGCTGCCACGGCCAACTTCTATAACAGTATCAAAAATACCATCAATGCGGAATAAATAGCATAATAAGAACGCACCTCTTAGGCCGGGCCTAAGGGGTGCGTTTTGGTACGGGGTTATACATTGAACAGGAAGTTGACGATGTCGCCGTCCTTCATCACATATTCCTTACCCTCGCTGCGTACCAGGCCTTTGGCCTTGGCAGCAGCCATGGTACCGCATTCCTTCATATCATGGAAGGCGATCACCTCTGCCCGGATAAAGCCACGCTCAAAATCGGTATGAATCTTGCCAGCGGCCTGGGGCGCTTTTGTACCGCGCTTGATGGTCCAGGCCCGGCATTCATCGCTGCCGGCGGTGAGGAAAGAGATAAGACCCAGCAGCGCGTAAGAACTCTTGATCAGCCGGTCCAGGCCGGATTCGTTGACACCCAGTTCCTCCATGAACATGGCCGTTTCCTCGGGATCGTCCAGTTCGGCAATATCCGCTTCCAGCTTTGCACAGATGGGCAGGCACTGGCTGCCCTCCTCATCGGCCAAAGCCTTGACAGCATTGTAGTGCCGGTTGGCCTCCGGTTCATTGATTTCGTTTTCTGCCAGGTTGGCAACATAGATGGTCTTTTTCAAAGTCAGCAGATCGGATTCTCCAATAACCGCCAGATCATCAGCATCATCGGTAAAGGTTCGGGCCAGCTTACCCGCGTTCAGGTGAGCCAGCAGCCCGGTCAGCAGAGCGGCATCCTTCAGATACTTTTTGTCGCCACCCTTGGCGGCCTTCTGGCACTTGTCGATCCGCCGCTCTACCATTTCAATATCGGCCATGACCAGTTCCAGATTGATGATATCGATGTCCCGCAGGGGGTCGGTGCTGCCCTCCACATGGGTGACATTGGAATCTTCGAAGCAGCGGACAACATGGACAATGGCATCGGTGGTACGGATATTGCTGAGGAATTTATTGCCCAGGCCCTCGCCCTTGCTTGCGCCCTTCACAAGACCTGCGATGTCCACAAATTCCACCACAGCGGGGGTGGTTTTCTTGGGCTGATGGAAGTCAGAGAGCCAGTCCAGCCGCTCATCGGGGACAGAAACAACGCCAACATTGGGGTCAATGGTGCAAAACGCATAGTTGTCCGCCGGAACACCTGCGTTGGTAATGGCGTTAAAGAGAGTGGACTTGCCCACATTGGGAAGTCCCAAAATGCCTAATTTCATTTGTATTTCATCCTTTCGGTTATTTCTTGTTGCGGCGGTTATAGAGCTTTGCAAGACCGCCTTCACTGGTTTCCCGGAAACGGTGGTCCAGATTGACACCGGTCTCTTTCATGGCCCGGCAGACCATATCATAGCTGATGTTCCGGGAGCCGGTGAGGAAGTAGCTGAGGTTGCAGGCGTTCATGGCCCGGACAGCGGCCACCGCGTTACGCTCGATGCAGGGGATCTGCACCAGACCGCAGATAGGGTCGCAGGTCAATCCCAGGTGATGCTCCATCGCTACCTCAGCGGCATATTCCACCTGGTCCAGATTCTGGCCGTACAGCTCTGCCAGAGCAGCGGCGGCCATGGAGCAGGCCGTGCCGATCTCTGCCTGGCATCCGGCTTCCGCACCGGAGATGGAAGCGTTGGTCTTGGTCAGATTGCCGATGATACCGGCAGTGGCCAGACCCCGCAGGATCTGCTCATCGGTAAAGCCCCTGGTATCCTGGGCGTACTTCAAAACGGCAGGCAGTACACCGCAGGCACCGCAGGTAGGGGCGGTGACAATAGTGCCGTTACCGGCGTTCTGCTCTGCCACCGCGTAGGCGTAGGCGGCGATGGTTTGAAACTCCAACAGCGCGGGGACCTGTTCCTGGGGCACTTGCTCATAGAGATATTTTGCCTTGCGCTGGACATTCAATCCGCCGGGTAAAGTGCCTTCAGCCTGCAGGCCTTCAGCAATGGCGTTTTTCATAGTGAGCCAGACTTCCATCAGAAAATCCCAAATGTCGCTGCCCTCATTCAGCTCCACATAGTCGCTGAGTTTGTCGATATAGCGCCACTTACAAAAATCGGCGATTTCCGCGAAGGAGTGCTCGATGTAAACTTCGTCACTGTCCCTGTGGGTATTTCCCGGGAAACGGATATCACCGCCGCCAATGGATTCCACCCGCAGTGAGCCGGTCTCATTGTCGCCTTGCAGGGCAATAAAGTCCAGGGTGTTGGGGTGGGAATTGGCCAGCACCATGTCGGAAAACACGATCTCGGCAGGCAGCGGCGACAGAACCTCCCGGATGACCCGGTCAGTACCGTGGCCGATGCCGGTTTTGCTTAGAGAGCCGTACAGCACGACCCGGAACGCGTCTGCTTCAGGATGGCTGGCGCGAAACAGCTTTGCGGCCCGTTCCGGCCCCATGGTATGGGAGGAAGAAGGGCCTTTGCCGATCTTATAAATTTCGCGGATGGATTTCATGGAAATACCTCCGTATCCTTTTGTTCAAATGACAGTATAACAAATTGAACGCCGAATTACAATGTTTTTTGGAAAATTATTGTGTCTGGGCGTGAAGGGCTTCCAGACTCAGTTCGCCGGCCAGCTTAAACAGCGCGTCTGTCAATACCTGTTCCAGAGGAAGGCCCAGACTGCAGGCGATCCGGCTATAAAAGAGAACCACGGCAGGTTCTAATGTTAAGGTTACTTCCGTCATAACAGACCCCCTCCGGGATATCAGAAAAATGTATTTCATCCTATGCAGGGCCTTGACAATGGTGCTATAATATAGAGTAATGAAAAACCGAAAAGATTCGGAGGAAAATAAAATGGCAAAGGATAAGAAGGTAGAACAAATTACCGATATGGAGGTAGACTTCGCCCAGTGGTTTACCGATGTGTGCAAGAAGGCGCAGCTCATCGATTATTCGTCCATCAAGGGCGTGTTTATTTACCGGCCCTATGGCTATGCCATCTGGGAAAATATCCAGCGGATCATGGATGCCGAATTCAAGAAGCAGGGCGTTGAGAATGTGTACATGCCGCTGTTGATCCCTGAAAGCCTGCTGCAGAAGGAGAAGGACCATGTTGAGGGCTTTGCTCCCGAGTGCGCATGGGTCACCATGGGCGGCGGCGACGAGCTGGAGGAGCGCTATGCCATCCGTCCCACCTCTGAGACCTTGTTCTGTGAGCATTTTGCCAATGTGCTGCAGTCCCACCGGGATCTGCCTATGAAGTATAACCAGTGGTGCAGCGTTCTGCGCTGGGAAAAGACCAGCCGTCCCTTCCTGCGCCACCGGGAATTCCTGTGGCAGGAGGGCCATACCATCCATGCCACCGCTGAGGAGGCCAAGGAATTCACGGAGACCATGCTTAATGTCTACGCCGACTTCTGCGAGAATGTGCTGGCTATGCCTGTCCCCCGTGGCCAGAAGACCGAAAAGGAAAAGTTCAACGGCTCGGAAGCTACCTACACTATCGAGTGCATGATGCACGACCGTAAGGCTCTGCAGGCCGGTACTTCCCACTACTTCGGCGACGGCTTTGCCAAGGCCTTTGGCATTGAGTTTACCGATAAGACCAATCAGAAGGTCAACCCCCATGAAACCTCCTGGGGTGTTTCTACCCGTTTGATCGGCGGCATCATCATGACCCACGGCGATAACAACGGCCTGGTGCTGCCTCCCAAGATTGCTCCTGTACAGGTGGTGGTCCTGCCCATTGCCCAGCACAAGCCCGGTGTTCTGGATGCGGCTAACGAACTGAAGGCGCGCCTGGCCGCTGCCGGCGTCCGTGTGAAGCTGGACGATTCCGATAACTCCATGGGCTGGAAGTGCGCTGAGTACGAAATGCGCGGTGTGCCCCTGCGTCTGGAATGCGGCCCCCGTGACCTGGAGAACGGTCAGTGCGTCCTGGTTCGCAGAAATGATGGCGAGAAGATCGTTGTGAAGCTGGAGGATCTGGAAGCGGCTGTTGCTGAGCAGCTCCAGGCTGTCCACGACGGTATGTACGCCAAGGCCAAGAAGAACCTGACCGACCACATCTACGAGGCCCACTCTCTGGAGGAAGCCAGGCAGCTGCAGGAAGCCAACGGCGGAGTTATCAAGACCATGTGGTGCGGCGAGCTGGAATGCGAAATGAAGATGAAGGACGAAGCGGGCATGTCTTCCCGCTGCATGCCATTCGCACAGGAAAACCTGGGCGATATCTGCCCCATCTGCGGCAAAAAAGCCAAGAAGATGATTTACTGGGGCGTTGCATACTAATTGTCGTATTTAAGAGAATTCTGAAAACGGCACAGCTATCTGCCAGGGTAGCTGTGCCATTTTATATCTGGGAGGGACTATGGAGCGAGTGATAATCATTGGCTGTCCCGGTGCGGGAAAAACCACCTTATCCCGGCGGCTGGGGGAGAAGCTGGGCCTGCCCGTGATCCATTTGGACAAGATTTTTTGGTCCCCGGGAAATTGGGATCACCTTGAAAACGATGCTTTTGACGAGGCACTGGGACAAGAACTTCAAAAGCCCCGGTGGATCATTGAGGGTAACTATGGCCGTACCTTGCCGCTGCGGCTGCAGCGCTGCGACACAGTCATTTGGTTGGATTATAGCCGGTATGCGTGTATGTTTGGCTGGTTCAAGCGTATGGTCCTTAATTGGGGCAAGGTCCGTCCGGATATGGCCCCGGGCTGCGTAGAACGGTACGATCAGGAATTTGCCGAGTTTATCTGGAATTTCAACAAGGAAAAGCGGGCTAAGTACGAAGCTATGTTTGCTGCCTGCCCGGATAGAAAGCTGTACCGCTTCAAAACCCGCCACCAAGTAGAAAAGTTTTTGGAAACCCTATAAAAACCGCCCTCAATACGAGGGCGGTTCTCTTATTTCTGAAACCGGGGGAGAATATCATTTTGAATGACTTCTGCCAGTTTGTTTATTTCTTCCTGGGTGGTATCCCTGCACAGGGAGATGCGGAAGGAACTGTCCATGACCTCGTGCGACAGATTCATAGCTTTTAGGGTGTGGCTGCGATGTCCCTTTGCGCAGGCAGAGCCGGCAGATACGCAAATTTCAGCATCCTGCAGGATGTTGATGGTATTCTGGGTAGGAACACCGGGAATGGACAGGTTCAGAATGTGGGGCGCTTCGTGAGCACCGTTGATGACCACGCCGGGGATCGCTTGGATGGCTTCAATACAGTGGCCTAAGAGTGACTGCTCTTTTTGGATATCTTGCCTAAAGGTAGGCGCAAGAGCGGCGCAGGCTGCAGCAAATCCCAGAATGGCAGGAGTTGCCTCTGTGCCGCTGCGCAGGCCCGATTCCTGTCCGCCGCCATAGATCAGCGGGGGGAAGGAGCGCAGCCGGGGGCTGATATACAGCGCACCCGCGCCCTTAGGACCGTGGATCTTGTGGGACGATACTGTGATAAGGTCCGCACCCAGTGTCTTGGCCTGGAAGGGAACTTTCAAGAATCCCTGCACCGCGTCGGTATGGAACACAGCATCCGGATTCATCCGGTGGGTAAGCTTTGCCATCCGCGAAATGGGCATGACAGAGCCTACCTCGTTATTGACCATCATAACGGATACCAGGAAGGTATCTTTCCGAAGCGCCGCCTTTAAAGAATCCACGGTAACACGGCCAAGCCCGTCGGGCTGCAAATAGGTCACCTCATAGCCCTGGGCTTCCAGTTCCTTCATGGTATTCAAGACCGCGTGATGCTCGATGGCAGTGGTAATAATGTGCTTATTCTTTTTGCCAAACCGCTTTGCTGTGCCCAGAATAGCCCAGTTGTCCGCTTCTGTACCGCCGGAGGTGAAGAATACCCGGTCCGGTTCAGCGCCCATAGCAGCGGAGACCTGGTTTCGGGCAGAATGAAGTTGGCGGGACGCGTCAATGCCAAAGCTGTACAGGGCGCTGGGATTGGCCCACCCGTCCGTCAAAGCGGCGGTCATTGCTTCCACGGCTTCTTTGCAGGGCTTGGTGGTAGCGGAGTTATCCAAATAGATCATAGTTTCTCACTTTCCTACGCAGAACCGTTCAAAGATCCTGGCGGTAATATCCTCCCGGACGGTAGCACCGGTCACTTCACCCATGGCTTCCATAGCCGCCTCCACATCGGTCAGTACGGCATCGGGGGTCTGCCCCAGCATCAAGCCCTGCAACGCGCTGAGCATTGCTTCGTAGCTTCTGCGAATGGCATCGAACTGCCGGGGATTGGTCAGAATCGAACCGTCGCAGGGGGTGTTTCCGGCAAACATATCATCCACCACATCCGCAAGCTGGTCAAGCCCCTTGCCGGTCTTGGCACAGATGGGAATCACAAACATAAACGGAAGGTCGCTGGGAACGGTTTTCTGACGCAGGTCGCCCTTGTTGATCAGCGCAACCACATGCTCCGCATCCACACAGCTTTCGATAACCGTGCGGTCATCCTCTGTCAGCGGTTGTGAACCGTCACAGACGAACAGCACCAGGTCAGCATCTTCGGCCGCTTTCCGGGAGCGTTCCACGCCCATAGCTTCGATCTGGTCGGCAGTTTCCCGGATTCCGGCGGTGTCGATCAGACGCAGCCGGGTATTGCCCAGCATAACGGTTTCCTCTACTGTATCCCGGGTAGTGCCGGGAATGTCGGTGACGATTACCCGCTCAAAGCCTGCCAGCGCGTTCAGCAGACTGGACTTGCCTACATTGGGCTTGCCAACGATGGCGGCAGACACGCCTTGCCGCAGAATACGGCCCTGTCCATAGGTTTGCAGCAGGGCATAAAGCGTCTTGGCATCGGCCCGCAGGGAAGCTTCGTAATTGGTCAGCTGAAAATCGTCAATATCCTCGTCGGGGTAGTCCAGCACAGCGTGAAAGTGGCTGCAAAGATCTGTTAGGTTTTCATAGACAGGGGAGAGCTTCTTCAAGAGAGTACCGCCCACCTGGCCTGCGGCATTGGCAGCGGCTTCCGCGGTATCGGCCTCAATCAGATCGATCACCGCTTCTGCCTGGGTCAAGTCCAACTGACCGTTCAGAAAGGCTCGCTTGGTGAATTCACCCCGTTTGGCAGGCAGAGCCCCTGCCAAATACAGTGCGTCCAATCCTGCGGCCAGTACGGCAGGTGAACCGTGACACTGGATCTCCACTGTGTCCTCACCGGTATAGCTGTGGGGTGCCCGGGTATAAACAGCCATACACTGATCGATGGTTCGTCCCTGCTTGTCCTGCAGGGTTCCCAGCATCAGCTTCCGGTTGGGCGCTTCCGACAAAGGCTTTCCGTTATTTAATGTGAATACCTTTCCGGCAATCTCGGCGCAGCCGTCACCGGTGAGCCGCAGAATACCGATGGCACTGATCTGGTTGCCGGTAGATACGGCAGCAATCACATGGGACATGGCGATTCCTCCAAATTCTAATCCTAATTCAACAGTATAGCATGATAAGAGCCCATTTGCAATCGCTATATTCCGGGAGTTTCTGGGCAGAATAACCGGGAGGTGATACCATGACGGATGAACAGATCAGTGGCATTTTTGAGGGCGCGGGGGATTTTATCCGCAGAGAGCTGCGCTGTGGTACATTCAAGCTCTACGCGTACGCCATCGATGGACTGGTTTCCGGTGCGGATGCGGCGGAATATGTTTTCAGGCCCATTGCGACGATCCTCCGGGGCGACACTATGGAGGATATCTACAGGGCAGCGCTCTATGGCAGTGTTTATAATATCGTTGCAGGGCCTTGCAGGGATGCCCGGGATGTGGCGCTGAAGCTGGTCAACGGCTTTTGTGTGGTGCTGTTTCCGGGCAGTGGGGCGATCGCTTATGAGGTTCGTACCGGTGTCAGCAGAACGCCAGCCGCGCCTGAGGTGGAAAACACAGTCAAGGGCCCTAAGGATGCCTTCGTGGAAACCCTGCGCATCAATACCAGTGTGGTACGGCGCCATCTCAGAACCCCGGATCTACAACTGCACGAAACAACTGTTGGCAGGCGCAGTCTTACCAATGTGACTGTTGCCTGGATCCGGGGTATTACAAATACGGATATAGTTGAAAAAACGAAGGCCCGCCTGGATGAGATCGACATTGATGGCCTGCTGACACCCTCTGCTGTGGAGGAATATGTCACTGGCTCACGGTTCACCACATTTCCTCTGATGCAGTATACAGAGCGGGCAGACAGGTTCTGCCAGGGACTGCTGGATGGCCGTGTGGGCCTGCTGGTGGATGGACTGCCACTGGGGTATCTTGCGCCTGCGGATCTGGGATATCTGATGGAGAGCATGGAGGACCGCAGCCGTGATTTTATCTCAGCGTCCTTTGTGCGGATTTTGCGCTATGGGGCGCTGCTTGCCAGCCTGCTGCTGCCGGCAATTTATATTGCGCTGATCAAGTTTCATATCCATTGGATTCCGGAGGCTCTGCGCAATACCATTATGAACACCAAACAACCGGTGCCGTTTACCGCGGCAGGGGAGGTGCTGGGCTTGCTCATTGCGTATGAGCTGCTCCAGGAGTCCGGTGTCCATCTGCCCCAGGCAATAGGACAATCCGTGTCCACCATCGGCGGTATCGTTGTGGGTACGGCGGCGGTGGAAGCGGGATTGATTTCGCCCGTTGTGTTGATTGTGGTTAGTATTGCCGGTGTCAGCGGCTTTGCTCTGCCGAACCGGGATCTTGCCAATGCTGTCCGGGTGTGGCGATTCGGCATCGGTGTACTAGGTGCGTTGCTTGGGATGCCCGGTGTCCTTGCAGGAATTGGACTGTTGGGCTTACACTTGTTCAGTTTGAAATGTCTGGGCGTGCGGTATATCAGAATCAAAACCGCGCCAAATCGAATGATCCTCCGGCATAGACTGAAGAACCAAAAATACCGAGACAGCGCAATGAATCCGTTGGATAAAAGGAATCAAAAATAATGTAGAAAAAAGTGTAGAAAAAAGTCAAATAAAAGCTTGACAAAGGGGAAGGTATCTGATAGTATACACAAGCGCCTTGGAAGGGGCGCGAACGAGAGCGCAATGGGCATGGAAAAAAGTTGAAAAAACTTGAAAAAAGTTCTTGACAATGAGCCTGCCCTGTGCTA
>JAZKYA010000037.1:0-15654 GCA_045611945.1 Faecousia sp.
TCGGCAAGACGCAAGCCTGCTTCGACAGGCGAAGCGGCTGCCGGGCACCGCAACAGGGCTTTGCTAACGCAAATGATTTTAATAGTCGGCGCAGCCGACACCTTAATTTTGAATTTTGCATTTTGAATTTTGAATTCAGCAACGCAAGTTGCCTGTGTAAACGATCATTTACAGCACCTGCAACAGGTTTCCTTTCTTGACAGCCGTGCTATGATAGAATTGTAAAATAACGAGATTCCATAAGGAAGTATCCTATGAAACACCTTGCCATATTTCTCTTATTTATCCTGCTGATCTGCTGGTTTTCCGGCTGCGGCGGGGACTCCCCGGCGGATATTGCCGCCAGCACCCTGCCGGTGTATACCTTCACCCAAATGCTTTGCGAGGGAACACCTCTGACCGTCACCCGGCTGGTCACAGAAAGCGTCTCCTGTCTCCACGACTACACCCTGCAGGTAGGGCAAATGCGGGCCATACAGGGTGCGAAAGCCGTGGTCATCAGCGGCGCGGGCTTGGAGGAATTTCTGGACGATGCCCTCCACGATGCACCCCAAGTCATCGACGCGTCCCAGAGTCTGTCCCTGTTGGAGGGTACGCACCAGGACCATGACCATCACGGCCATATCCATGAAGAAGACCCTCACATCTGGCTCTCCCCAAATAACGCCAAAGTCATGGCCCACAATATCTGTCACGGACTGATAGATGCCTTTCCTCAGTACGCTTCCGTCTTTCAATCCAATTTAACAGCATTGGAGGCAGAATTGGATGCCCTCCAAGCCTACGGCGGAGAAACCCTGTCCAACCTCTCCTGCCGGGAGCTGGTCACCTTCCACGACGGTTTTGCCTATCTGGCAGAAAGCTTTGGCCTTACGGTTTTGAAGGCTGTGGAGGAAGAATCCGGCAGCGAGGCATCCGCCTCCCAGCTTACGGAGCTTTGCCGCCTGGTAACGGAGCATCAGCTCCCTGCCATCTTCGTGGAGAGCAACGGCAGCGTATCTGCCGCCCAGGTCATTGCCGCCGAAACTGGCGTTAAGATCTACACGCTGGACATGGCCATGTCCGGCGAGAACTATTTCGATGCCATGTATGGCAATATCAACGCACTGAAGGAGGCGCTGCAATGAGCCGAATCCCCCACAACCAGGGCTGCGACAGTTCCTGCTGCCTGCGGCTTACCAATGTTGGCGTCACCATCGGCGGTGAAGCCATCCTCCGGGATATAACCATGCATATCCATTGTGGTGAAATGGTTGCCCTTATCGGTCCGAACGGCGCAGGTAAGAGTACCATCCTCCGGGCCATTCTGGGCCAGCAGGAATACAGCGGTGTTATCAGCTTCGCCATGCCCGGTGTCCGCCACCGCCGCGACCCCAAAATCGGCTATGTTCCCCAAAGCCCCGCCTTTGATTCTGGCAATCCCTTCTCCGTCGCGGACCTTTTCGCCTGCTGCATGGCCAAGCGGCCTGCCTTCCTGGGCTTAGGCAAATCCATGGAGGAAAAGGTCCTGGAATGCCTGGACCGGGTTCATGGCCGGGAACTGATCCACAAACGGGTGGGCACGCTCTCCGGCGGCGAACTGCAGCGGGTGCTGCTGGCCCTGGCTCTGGAGCCGCTGCCCAACATCCTCATTCTGGACGAGCCTATGTCCGGCGTGGATGTGACCGGCCATAAGGAGCTGATGGACATGCTGGACGAGATCCGCAGAACCTACGACCTGTCCATCTTAATGACCACCCATGACTTTGGCATTCTGCCCAGGTACGCCGACCAGGTGGTTCTGATCGACGGCACGATCCTGAAACAGGGTGACCCGGACAGCGTATTGGAAAGCCGGGAATTCTCCCATGTGTTCCACCGGAAAGGAGACAGCCTATGAGCCTATGGTACGCACTGTGGGACGCGCTCCCCTTTGAAATGCTCCACTGGGACTTTATGAAAAACGCCCTCCTGGCGGTCATCCTCATGGCGCCCCTGTTCGGCCTGTGTTCGACCATGATCGTCACCGGTAAAATGAGCTTCTTTTCCGATGCCCTGGGCCACTCAGCCTTTACGGGCATCGCCATTGGCTGTATCTGCGGCGCTGCCGCTCCCACATGGGTAGCGGTGCTGTTCGCCATCGCCTTTGCCTTCCTGTTCAGTTTCGTCCGCAGCCGCTCCAACCAGGCTGCCGATACCATCATCGGCGTATTTTCCAGCACTGCTGTGGCGTTGGGTATCTTCATCGCCACCTTAGGCGGCGGCAGCTTTACCAAATATAACCGCTACCTGATCGGCGATGTGCTGTCCATCACCCCAAATCAGATCGGCCTGCTGGCCCTGGTGCTTCTGGGTGTTGTGTGCTTCTGGGTGTTCTTCTCCAACAAGCTGACCCTTTCCTCCATCCATCCCCAGCTTGCCTCCTCCCGGGGCATCCCGGTGGCGCTGACCCAGGGCATCTTCACCACTGTTATCGCGGTGGTCGTAACCCTTGCCATCAACTGGGTCGGCCTTCTGATCCTGAACAGCCTTTTGGTGCTGCCCGCCGCGGCCGCCAGGAATGTTTCCAGGAATCTGAAGCAGTACCACCTGCTTTCCGTTCTCTTTGCCCTGGCAGCAGGGATCGCCGGACTGATCCTTTCTTACTACCTGGGCGCGTCCTCCGGCGCTGCCATCTGCCTGGTGCTGGCAGTGATCTTTGGCATTTCCTTTGCCATGAGAAAGGTAGGTGGCTGATATGCAGGATGTGACTATTCAGGTGATCGCCCGGATGAAGAGCGACTTTCCTACCAAGTTCGGCATTCCCCGGCAGAGCGGCCTGGTCAGTCAGCTGCGCTCCACCATCATATTTGAGCCGGAATTCCGCAATGCCGATGCCCTGCGGGGTATTACGGAGTTCAGCCACCTGTGGCTGATCTGGCAGTTCTCTGAGGCAGTGCGCAGCGGCTGGTCGCCTACAGTCCGCCCGCCCCGTCTGGGCGGCAATATCCGGATGGGCGTGTTCGCCACCCGCTCCCCTTTCCGTCCCAACAGTTTGGGGCTTTCCAGTGTGCGTTTATTGGGGTTGGAGGAAACTAAGGAATACGGTACGGTGATCCATGTAGCGGGCGCTGATCTGATGGACGGAACGCCCATCTTTGATATCAAGCCCTACATCCCCTACGGCGACTGCCATACCGATGCCACCGGGGGCTTCACCGATGCCGCAAAGGACTTTCTGCTGCATGTAGATTTCCCCAACGAATTACTGGCAAAGCTCCCCCAGGATAAGCAGGACGCCGCCATCGGTGTCCTGTTCCACGATCCCCGGCCCTCTTATCAAAAGGATTCTGACCGGGTATATGGCCTGACCTTCGCCGGCTTCGATATCCGCTTCCGTGTGAAAGATAGCCTACTGACCGTCCTGGAAGTATCTCCCATATGAAAATACCGCCTGCTTAGGCGTGATGCCCTAACGGACATCACGCATCGAGATAAATCCCTTACGGGATTTTCGATATGCCGCTGTCGCAACTCGATATACCTGCGGCTCCATATGTTTGCTTCGCAAACGCGGGATTTATCTCATATCGAATTGCCGCCCAGTGGCAATATATCGAATGCAAGCATTGCGAGCATATATCGAGTCGGCGCAGGCGACATATCGACGAAAAGTAAGAGCAAGCATAGAAGGATTTTTCCCTTTTATGCTTGCTCTTTTTATTTTCAGTTATTGATTTAACCTATCACTACAAACGGTATTCTTATTTGAAATACTTCACAGCAGAAGCAAACAGCTTCATGTCGTACTCACCGGGAACATTCCGGTACAGGCCCTTCTGCCAGCGCTCGCTGTGGCCCATCTTACCCAGAACTCTGCCATCGGGAGAGGTAATACCCTCAATGGCGAAGATAGAGCCGTTGGGGTTGAAGGCGGTGTCCATAGAAGGATTGCCCTCCAGGTCCACATACTGGGTTGCGATCTGACCGTTCATGGCAAGCTGCAGCGCCAGCTCCTCACTGCAGAAGAAGCGGCCCTCGCCGTGGGAGATCGGCACAGTGTGAATCTGGCCTACTTCCGTACCTGCCAGCCAGGGACTCTTGTTGGTGCACACACGGGTGCGTACCAGCTTGGACTGGTGGCGGGCAATGGTGTTGTAGGTCAAGGTGGGGCAGTTTTCATCGGTATCGATGATCTTGCCGTAGGGCACCAGGCCCAGCTTGATCAATGCCTGGAAGCCGTTGCAGATACCCAGCATCAAGCCGTCCCGGTCCTCCAGCAGCTTGGTCACCTGCTCTTTGATAGCAGGATTGCGGAAGAACGCGGTAATAAACTTGGCAGAGCCGTCGGGCTCGTCACCGCCGGAGAAGCCGCCGGGAATGAAGATCATCTGGCTCTCTGCGATCGAAGCTGCAAACTTCTCAACACTCCGGGTCACATCCTCCGCACTGAGGTTGCGCACAACGAAGATCTCAGGCTCAGCGCCGGCAGTCTCCATGGCTCTTGCGGAGTCAAACTCACAGTTGGTGCCGGGGAATACGGGAATCAGCACCTTGGGCTTAGCCACCTTCACAGCAGGCGCGGCATTGCAGCCACCGGTGTAGCCAAATACAGGCATTTCTGTTTCCTTTTCAGCCACCTTGGTGGGATAGACCTTCTCCAGAACGCCCTCATTCAGCGCCAGCAGCTCTTCGATGGCAGCGCTGTCGCCGTTGAGATCGATTACAGGCTCGACTGTGGTCCAGCCGATCTTCACCACACCGGGCAGCTCCACTTCCTCGGTCAGCTCCGCAACCAGCACGCCGCAGCGCTTCTGATGCCACAGATCGTCCATACCCTTGCAGCCTACGAAGCCGATGTTGTTGCCGAAGGACATCTTCATCACCGCTTCGCCCAGGCCGTATTCCACAGCCCAGCCAGCCTTAACCTTACCGGCCATGTGCAGCTCATGGAAGCGCTCCCAGGCAGCCTTGCGGCTTTCGGAGGTAGGCTCGGAGGGTCCAAATACATAAACAGGATGGTCTGCCTCCTTGAATTCAGGGGTCAGCACCTCATTCTGATCAATGGGCGCGATGGCAAAGGAGATCAGCGTAGGCGGTACATCGTAATCCATGAAAGAGCCGGACATGGAGTCCTTACCGCCGATGGCGGCAGCGCCCAGCTCCAACTGCGCATCCAGCGCGCCCAGCAGGGCGGCAAAGGGCTTGCCCCAACGGCTGGGTTCGTTGCGCAGGCGCTCAAAGAACTCCTGCAAGGACAGGTAAACCTTCTTATAGTCAGCGCCAGCGGCAACCAGCTTGGCGACGCTGCTGTAGATCGCGGCGTGCGCGCCGGTGTAGGGGTCCATGCACATATGGTCCGGATCCATGCCCCAGGCAAATACACTGCCCTGGTCGGTGAACTGACCGGGAAGCGTAGGCAGCACAGCGGCCATAGCCTGGGCGGGGGTGCGCTGTGTCTTGCCGCCGAAGGGCATCAGCACAGAGCCGGTGCCGATAGAGCCGTCAAAGCGCTCCACCAGACCTCTGCGGCTGGCGGTATTCAGATCCGCGGCCATTTCCCGCAGGCTGCCGTACAGGCTCTCACTGAGGGCGGACAGGTCCTTCTTGGGAATCTGGACGGTGGCATGCTTGCTGGCACCGTTAGTATCCAGGAAAGCTCTGCTCAGGCTGGCGATCTCCACGCCCTTCCACTGCATGACCATCCGGGGCTCTTCGGTGACCACTGCCACACGGTAAGCCTCCAGGTTCTCCTCCTGGGAAAACGCGATAAACTTGTCAGCATCCTCAGCGGCGACAACCACAGCCATACGCTCCTGGGACTCGGAAATGGCGATCTCCGTGCCATCCAGGCCATCGTACTTCTTGCGAACCGCATCCAGGTCGATGCGCAGGCCGTCGGCCAGCTCGCCGATGGCGACGGACACGCCGCCGGCACCGAAGTCGTTGCAGCGCTTGATCAGCCGGGTCACCTGAGGGTTGCGGAACAGGCGCTGGATTTTCCGCTCCTCGGGGGCGTTGCCCTTCTGGACTTCGGAAGCCATGGTGGTCAAGGACTTCATATTGTGGCTCTTGGAAGAACCGGTAGCGCCGCCGATGCCGTCACGGCCGGTACGACCACCCAGCAGAACCACCACATCACCGGGAGCGGGCCGCTCACGGCGTACATTGCAGGCAGGGGCAGCGCCAACCACAGCGCCGCACTCCAACCGCTTGGCAACAAAGCCGTCGTGGTAGATTTCGGCAACATGGCCGGTAGCCAGGCCGATCTGGTTGCCGTAGGAGGAATAGCCTGCGGCAGCAGTCTGGCACAGCTTGCGCTGGGGCAGCTTGCCGGGCAGGGTCTGCTTCAGAGACTTCCGGGGATCGGCAGCGCCGGTAACGCGCATGGCCTGGTGGACATAAGCACGGCCACTGAGGGGGTCACGGATGCAGCCGCCGATACAGGTAGCCGCGCCGCCGAAAGGCTCGATCTCGGTGGGATGGTTGTGGGTCTCGTTCTTGAACATCAGCAGCCAGTCCTGGTCCTCGCCGTTGACCTTGGCGGTCACACGGATGGAGCAGGCGTTGATTTCCTCGCTCTCGTCCAGCTCCGGCAGCAGGCCACGCTTTTTCAGAGTCTTAGCGCCAATGGTGGCGATGTCCATAAGGGTCTGGGGCCGCTTGGCTGCCTTCTCCTCACCGTAGACCTCCACCCGGGCGGCAAGATACCGCTTATAAGCATTGGCAACCGCAGGATCATCGATCTTCACATCATCGATGATGGTGGAGAAGGTGGTGTGACGGCAGTGGTCAGACCAGTAGGTGTCCACCACACGAATCTCGGTTATGGTGGGATCACGGTGTTCTTCCCCGGCAAAGTAGTTTTGCAGGAATTTCAAATCGTCCAGGTCCATGGCAAGGCCCAGCTTGTCCAGAAGTTCAGCCAGGGCGGCTTCATCCATGGTAATAAAGCCAGTGACAATGGCAACGCTCTGGGGCAGCGCATATTCCACAGCCAGAGTTTCGGGCATTTCCAGAGAAGCCTCCCGGCACTCCACAGGGTTGATAACATGCTTCTTTATGGCGGCGGTCTCCTCATCAGAGAGGTTACCCTCCAGCACATAGACCTTAGCAGAGCGGACAGTAGGACGGTCGCACTGGCCCAGAATCTGAATACACTGGGCAGCGGAGTCGGCCCGCTGGTCAAACTGGCCGGGCAGGGGTTCTACAGCGAACACAACCTTGCCGGCAGGCACTTCATAGGTCACAGCATCCACCTGGGGCTCAGAAAATACGGTATTGACGCTGTAGCCAAAGAGGGCTTCGTCAATGTTTTCAACATCATAGCGGTTCAGCACACGAACGCTTTCCAGGCTGCCGATCTGCAGGAAGTCCTTCACTTCTTTCAGCAGGCTGTCCGCTTCGTGGGTCTGACCGGGCTTTTTCTCAACATATACGCGGTAAACCATGGTGGTCCTCCTTATTTGTATGCTGCCAGACCCCGCTGGCCGATATCGCTTCTGCGGTAGGCGTTTTCAAACTTGACCCCGTCCGCCAGACGGTAGGCTTCCTTCACGGCTGCTTCCAGAGAATCGGCAACAGCGGTAGTACCGACCACACGGCCGCCGGAGGTCAGCAGCTTGCCGCCGTCCAGCTTCGCGCCTGCCACATAGGTATGCTCGGCAGTCTCCTGGGTCATGGTGATCTCAAAGCCCTTTTTGTAGCTCTCGGGATAGCCCGCGGAGGCGGTAATGACGCAGCAGGCGTGCCTATCCGAGAACTTCACTTCGGTTTCAGCCAAAGTGCCGTTGGTGGTTGCCTGCATGACCGTCAGCAGATCGCTTTCCAGCAGGGGCAGCACCACCTGGGTCTCGGGATCGCCAAAACGGCAGTTGTACTCGATGACCTTGGGACCGTTGGGAGTCAGCATCAAACCGAAGTACAGGCAGCCCTGGAAGGTACGGCCCTCAGCCTTCATCGCCCGGATGGTAGGCAGAAAGATCTTTTCCATGCATACCCAGGCAATTTCCTCGGTGTAGTAGGGGTTGGGCGCGATGGTGCCCATACCGCCTGTATTCAGGCCCGTATCGTTATCCCCGGAGCGCTTGTGGTCCATGGAAGATACCATAGGCACAACACTCTCGCCATCGGTAAAGGCCAGAACGGACACCTCCGGGCCTGTGAGGAATTCCTCAATGACAACGGTAGAGCCGGACTTACCGAACTTGGCGTTGGCCATCATATCCACAACCGCTTCTTTGGCTTCTTCCCGGGTCTGGGCGATGATGACGCCCTTGCCCAGAGCCAGACCGTCTGCCTTGATGACAGTGGGAATGGGTGCGGTTTCCAGATAATTGAGGGCCTTTTCCATATCCGTAAAGATCTCGTAGGAAGCAGTCGGAATGCCGTACTTCTTCATCAGATCCTTGGAAAACGCCTTGCTGCCTTCAATAATGGCGGCATTGGCCTTCGGGCCAAAGCAGGGAATGCCGATCTCACTTAGGCGGTCAACACAGCCCAGAACCAGGGGATCATCGGGTGCGACCACAGCGTAATCAATGGCGTTTTCCTTGGCAAAGGCCACGATTCCGTCGAGATCGGTAGCGCCAATATTGACGCAGGTGGCATCCGCGGCAATACCGCCGTTACCGGGCAGGGCATAGATGGTCTGCACCTGGGGATTCTTTTTTAAACTCTTGATGATGGCATGCTCTCTGCCGCCACCACCGACAACTAGCAGTTTCATAATAACCTCCAATTTAGGGGGGCAAAATTGATAATTGAAAATAGAAAGTTGAAAATTGTGGTATGCGCTGTGCGCAATGTTTCAAGCATTTCCGTAGGAAATACCACAATTTTGCATTTTGCATTTTAAATTTTGCATTTATTAGTGGTGGAACAAACGCATAACGGTAAAGGCCATGACGATGCCGTTCTTATCGCACTCCGCAATGACCAGGTCATCACGGATCGAGCCACCGGGCTCAGCGATGTACTTCACGCCGGAAGCAACGCCACGCTTGACGGAGTCAGCGAATGGGAAGAACGCGTCACTGCCCAGGGCCACAGCATCCCGGGAATCCAGCCATGCCCGCTTCTCTTCCGCGGTCAAAGGCTCGGGTCTTACGGTGAAGTAGTTCTGCCAGATACCTTCCGCGCAGACATCCTCCTCGTTGCCGTTGATGTAGCCGTCGATCACATTGTCACGGCCGGGGCGGCCCAAATCGGGGCGGAAGGGCAGATTCAATGTTTTGGGATGCTGACGCAGGAACCAGGTGTCGGCCTTGCCGCCAGCCAGCCGGACACAGTGGACTCTGGATTGCTGACCGGCGCCAACACCGATGGCCTGTCCGTCGTAGGCAAAGCACACGGAGTTGGACTGGGTGTACTTCAGGGTAATCAGAGATACAATCAGGTCGATCTTAGCGCTCTCGGGCAGTTCCTTGTTGGCAGTTACGATGTTCTCCAGCAAATGCTCGCCGATCTTGAAGTTGTTGCGGCCCTGCTGGAAGGTGATGCCGAAGATCTGCTTGTTCTCCTGCTCAGCGGGAACAAAGGCGGGGTTGATGGCGACCACATTGTAGCTGCCCTTGCGCTTGTTTTTCAGAATTGCCAGAGCCTCCTCGGTGTAGCCGGGGGCAATGACACCGTCAGAAACCTCGGGGGCGATCAGTGAAGCGGTCAGCTCGTCGCAGATATCGCTGAGGGCGACCCAGTCACCAAAGGAGCAAAGACGGTCCGTGCCACGGGCGCGGACATAGGCGCAGGCCAGAGGATTCTCGTCCAGACCCTCGATATGCTCAACAAAGCATGCCTTTTTCAGATCCATAGGCAGGGGCTTGCCAACAGCGGCAGAGGTGGGAGAAACATGCTTGAAAGAGGTGGCGCAAGCCATGCCTGTGGCTTCCTTCAGCTCCTTGACAAGCTGCCAGGAGTTCAGGGCATCCATGAAATTGATGTAGCCGGGACGGCCGTTCAGAATGGTGAAAGGCAGATCGCTGCCATCATGCATGTACAGTTTCGCAGGCTTCTGGTTGGGGTTGCAGCCATACTTCAGTTCAAATTCTTTCATGATGCTTCTCCTTATTCGTGTTTATTGATGATCCGCTGCTCGTAATCGCCGGTTTCCAGGTCGGTGTAGCGCACGAACAGAGAGATCTTGTTTGCTTCGTTCAGATTCTCCCACAGCATTTCGGTGAAGGAATCAATGTCATTTTCCAGCGCAACCCGCTCCGGCTCACCCTGGAAGGTGGGGATCACCGGATTGCCGTCGCACACATAGGTGTGGATAAAGTGGCCCAGGCCGGCGATGGCAGGATACTCATAGAAGAACCGGGCGCACTCAGAACCCTCAGCATCAGCAGATTTCAGAATGGACATCTTGTAACTGCCGTCATGGGTATTCTGCAGGCCGGAAATACGGGGCGTCCAGTTGGGGCCGTCGTCCTCGAACATCCGGGTACGCAGAGCGGCCTCCCAGCTTTCGCCACGGGCAAGGTACTCCCAAATGGTATCGGTCTGGTCGCCATTGGTGACGATCAGGCCGCAGCCGGCTTCCCGGACAGGATGGTAGATGATCAGATGGGGGTCTTTCATCAAGCTGGGGTCATGGGCCTCAGTGCGGATGCCGTCGGGCTCCAGAGAGAACACACGGTTACGGGAGTTGACGCTGCGGCCCATGATGAAGTAGGCAGCCACGGCGTTCTTACCGTCGGGGGAAACACCCAGCACGATACCGCGGCCGGGGTAAGCGTTGGTAGAAAGCTTCTCGCTCAAAGAGCCGGTCTCATAAACATTCATACAAATCTCTCCTATCTGATAATCACAGTTCGGCCTTCCACGGTAATTCTGTCCTCACAGAACAGCCGTACCGCCTCGGGCAGTAATTTCCATTCTGCCTGCTCCATGATGCGCTTTTGCAGCACCTCCGGTGTATCCCCTGGCAGGACTTCCACGGCCCTTTGGGCAATGATGGGGCCGCCGTCACATTCGGCGCTGACGAAGTGTACCGTAGCGCCGGACAGCTTCACCCCGTAGGCAATGGCTTTTTCATGGACATGGAGTCCGTAGTAGCCTTCACCGCAGAAGGATGGGATCAAAGCCGGGTGGACATTCATAACGGCATTGGGATAAGCGTCCACCAGCTCCTGGGTAAAGATAATCATGCAGCCGGCCAGCACCACCAGATCGATCTGAAGGCCTTTCAGCATCTTAACCAGCGCTACCGTCATGGCCCGGTTGGAATCAAATTCTTTTCTGGGCAGCACGAAGCCATCGATACCGGCATTCTTTGCCCGCTCCAGGGCATATGCCCCGGTCTTGGAGGAAATGACCGCCACGATCTCACCGCCGCCCAGCTCTCCCCTGTTTTGGGCATCGATCAGCGCCTGCAGATTGGTGCCGCCGCCGGAAACCAGCACAGCAATTCTCTTTTTCACCAGGAAGCCCTCCTTTCAAACACGGCGAACCGCCTGTACCCATGCGGGCACAGGCAGTTCTGTTAAATTACTGAATCACGATCTCTTCGTCGGATGCCACAATCTTGCCGATCACATAAGCATCCTCGCCGTTGGCCTTCAGCACTTCGATGGCCTTTTCCACCTGGTCAGCAGGAACAACGATGCTCATGCCCACGCCCATGTTGTAGGTGTTGAACATGTCACGCTCACTGACATTGCCGGTCTTGGCAATCAGATCAAAGATGGGCAAAACCTTGACTGCGCTTCTGTCGATGACAGCGCCCAGGCCCTTAGGGATGCTTCTCGGGATATTCTCGTAGAAGCCGCCACCGGTAATGTGGCTGATGCCCTTCACATCCACCTGTTCCAGCAGGGCCAGCACAGGCTTTACATAGATCCGGGTGGGGGTGAGCAGAGTCTCGGCAATGGTTTTGCCGCCCAGCTCCTCACAGGCTTCATACAGCTTAGGATCGTTGTTATCGATGTTAAATACCTTACGGCACAGGCTGAAGCCGTTGGAGTGAATACCGGTAGAGGGCAGAGCCAGAATCACATCGCCAGCGCGCATGCGGCTGTTGTCCAGGATCTTCTTCTTATCCACGATACCCACAGCGAAGCCAGCCAGGTCGTAGTCCTCCACAGGCATCATGCCGGGATGCTCCGCGGTCTCGCCGCCGATCAGCGCGGCGCCGGACTGGACGCAGCCCTCGCAGACACCGCTGACAATGGCGGCGATCTTCTCAGGCACATTCTTGCCGCAGGCAATATAGTCCAGGAAGAACAGGGGCTTGGCGCCGCAGCAGATAATATCGTTGACGCACATGGCAACCGCGTCGATACCGATGGTGTCATGCTTGTCCATCAGGATGGCCAGCTTTACCTTAGTGCCGCAGCCGTCGGTGCCGGAGACCAGCACAGGCTCTTCCATTCCGGCAACGGGCAGGCCAAAGCAGCCGCCGAAGCCGCCCACATCATCCAGACAGCCCTCGTTACGGGTGCGGGCCACATGCTTTTTCATCAGTTCCACAGCCTTGTAACCGGCGGTGATATCCACACCGGCGGCAGCGTAGGCCTCAGATCTGGAGTTCTTATGTTCCATAACAGCTTATTCCTTTCCGTTCCAACAGTAGGTACACAGCTTACATTTATCAATACCAATGGCATTTACCACACCATCGATAGTCTGGAAACCCAGGGACGCGAAATTGAACTTCTCGCAGATGGTCTTGCGCATTTTCTTGCCGCGCTCAGAGTTGCCGTCGGCATACTCCTCAATGTGCTTGAAGCCTTCCTCCCCCTCCAGCTCCAGAATGGTTCTGCGGGTGATCAGATCCAGGTCACTGGTGGACCGGGAGAAGTTCAGATACTTGCAGCCATACATAATGGGCGGGCAAGCAGAGCGCATATGTACGGAAGCAGCGCCGTTGTCATAGAGAAAATCAACCGTTTCCTGGAGCTGCGTTCCACGGACGATGGAATCGTCCACAAACAGCAGGTGCTTGCCTACGATCAGCTCATGGACCGGGATCTGCTTCATCTTGGCGATCTTCTTCCGGTCAGACTGCCTTGCGGGGGTAAAGGACCGGGACCAGGTGGGAGTATACTTGATGAACGCCCGGGCAAAGGGCCGGCCTGTGCGGTTGGCATAGCCGATGGCGTGAGGCGTGCCGGAATCGGGAACGCCGCCCACATAGTCGATCTCCATGGTTCTTCCCTGCTCCATATCCCGCTCGGCAATGGCAGCGCCGTTGCGGTAGCGCATGGCCTCCACATTCACGCCCTCATAATTAGAGGTGGGATAGCCGTAATAGCTCCACAGGAACGCGCACATCTTCATTTCTGTGCCGGGTGCGGCAAGCTGGGTCATAGTGTCCGGTGTCAGCTCTACAATCTCACCGGGGCCAAGCTCCTTCACATGCTCGTAGCCCAGCTTGGTGTAAGCGAACTGTTCAAAGGAAGCACAGTAGCCGTCCTCGTTCTTACCGATCTGCACCGGGATGCGGCCCAGCTTATCACGGGCAGCGATCAGCTTTCCCCCATCGGTCAGAATCAGAATGTTGGCAGTGCCTTCCACCACTTGCTGAACAAATTTGATGCCTTCCACGAAATTACTCTGCTGGCTGATCAAAGCGGCAACCAATTCCGTTGCGTTGACCTTTCCGCCAGTCATGGCATCAAAATGACCGCCGCTGAAGGTCAGATACTGGTCGATCAGCGCGTCGGCATTGTTGATGATGCCCACAGTAGATATGGCAAATGTGCCCATCCTGCCCCGGATCAGCAAAGGCTGCGGGTCAGAATCGCTGATACAGCCGATGGCGGAAGTGCCCTGCATTTCGTCAAAAATGTGCTGGAACTTCGTCCGGAACGGGGCGTTTTCGATGTTGTGGATCGTCCTTTGCAGACCGATCTCTTTGTCATAGGCGGCCATACCACCCCGGCGGGTACCAAGATGGGAATGGTAATCAATGCCAAAGAACACATCCGTCATGCAGTCGCAGTGGGATGCGATTCCAAAAAATCCTCCCATGAGGTATTCTCCTTTTGGTTGAGATTCGTTGTTTAGGCGAAGAACAGCTTATTGAGGGTCATGGGGTCGATATACTCGCCGTTTTTGTAGACGCGCATATTGCCGGAAGCCACCTCGTCGATGAGCATGACCTTGCCGTCGGGAGCGTAGCCGAACTCAAACTTGATGTCGTACAGCTCCATGCCCTTTTCCGCCAGATCGTCGGCAACGATCTTTGTGATCTTCTGGGTCATATCCTTCAGATCCTCGTACTGCTCGTCGGTCATCACACCGATGGCAACCAGCGCGTCCTTGGTGATCAGCGGATCGCCCTTGGCATCGTCCTTCAGGGTAGTTTCAACATAGTAAGGCAGGTCAGCGCCGGTCTCCACCAGGTCGCCGTAGCGGCGGACAAAGGAACCAACAGCCTTCAGGCGGCAGATGACTTCCAGGCCCTTGCCAAAGACCTTGGCAGGCAGAACTTCCATAGTGGTGTTAGCCAGATCGGCAGACACATAGTGGGTCTTGATACCGGCGGCATTGATCTTCTCAAAGAAATAGATGGACATACGCAGGTTCACATCGCCCACGCCTTCGATGGTCAAACCCACGGAGTTCTCACCGGGATCAAACACACCGTCCTTGCCGGTGCAGTCGTCCTTAAACTTGAGCAGGCAGTTGCCATTGGGGAGCGCGTAAACATTCTTGGTCTTACCGGTGTACAGCAGCTTGTTTTCCATAATATCGTTCTCCTTTTTAGGTGAATTACAGTCTATCCATAACGCCTGCGTCCTTGGCAAGGACAGCGGCAGCGTCATTTCTTCTCTTTTCGTCCAGTCTGGCCGCCAGCTCCGGCTCAGATACAGCCAGGATCTGCAATGCCAGCAGCGCGGCATTGGCACCGCCGTTGATGGCAACAGTAGCGACCGGGATGCCGGTAGGCATCTGAACGGTGGCAAGCAGCGCGTCCATGCCGTCAAGCACAGGGCCTTTGCATGGGATGCCTATGACAGGCAGCGTGGTGTTGGCGGCGATGGCGCCTGCCAGGTGGGCAGCCATACCGGCAGCAGCAATCAAAACGCCGAAGCCATTGTCTCTTGCGGAAAGTGCAAAATCCCTAGCTTCGACGGGTGTACGGTGGGCAGAATAGATATGGACCTCGTAGGGCGCGCCGAAGGACTTCAGCATGTCCACTGCTTTTTGAATGACAGGCAGGTCACTGTCGCTGCCCATGATGATACCGATTTTCTTCATGGAACCTCCTAAAAAACAAAAAAGGGTGCAATTGACCTACTTGATCAGGTCAGTTGCGCCCAGACGGTCGGCTGAAAGTAAATTTCAGATCTTCTCCCCGGTTCCCTGGTGGTGCTCCACCTGTTGTGTCCGTCAGTAGCCGGGACGGTATGCAGTTGCGTCTGATCCGCCTGAAACCTGACAGAGCGGTTTTTCTGACAGAATAAATTGTACCACGGCAGATAATGAGTGTCAAGAAAAGGAAGTGAAAAGCTGACAAATTATCTTTTTTTTCCACTGTGGTATTTGGAAAGGGAGGGTTTTTTGTGTAAGTTTACAGTCCTGAAGATCCGCTGCTTTTTCAGGCGCGGACATTTGTCCTGTGTAGAAAATCGGGCCCGAAAATTCGGGAAAAACAGGGAGAAAAAGGAAGAATTCACAGATTGTTCAGGCATCAAGAAGGGGGCGGGGTTAGAATAATCTTTAGAAACGGGTAAGGGGTATATCTATGCG
>JAZKYA010000038.1:0-4464 GCA_045611945.1 Faecousia sp.
TTATCAGGCAAGAGTTGGTTACAAGTAATCGGCAACAAAACCGGCTGCGGTTATCGGTGGATCTTTTGCCCCAGTCTATCAGCTTAGAAAATGCGAAATACACAAAGTATGTCTGCATTTTCTAAGCTTCATTCCGGAACAAAATCTCTCACCGATAAAACTTGCCGGTTTGTCACCGATTACTTGACGACTAACTTTTTGCTGTGCTATCCGTTAACCCCCTTGACGTTAATAGCACTCCTTCCTTCTGGGGGGTCCCGGATTTGCCCAATCCCCGGGATCCCCTTTCTTCCTTTTTTACAGAAAGTGAGCAAACGATATGAATGTATATGAAGTTGGCAGGCTGACAAAAATGCTGGCCGAAAATGACTATCCCGGCCGTGGTATTGTGCTGGGAATGACGCCTGACGGCAAAAAGTCCGTAGCGATTTATTTTATTATGGGGCGCAGCGTTAACAGCCGTAACCGTGTTTTTGTGGAAGAAGCGGATGGTATCCGCACCCAGGCCCACGATCCCAAGCTGATGCAGGATCCCCATCTTATCATCTACCATCCTGTGCGGGAAACCGGCAGCGGTCTGATCGTTACCAACGGTGACCAGACTGACACCATCCGGGATTTTCTGAGCAGAGGCGAAAGCTGGGAAGCTGCGCTGCGTACCCGCTGCTTTGAGGATGACGGTCCTAACTGGACGCCCAGAATTTCCGGACTGCTCTCCAAGGACGGCAGCTACAAAATGTCTATTCTGAAAGCTGCCGATGCCAAAGGCACTGCCTGTGTCCGGAATTTCTATGAGTATCCAGCTGTTCCCGGTCTGGGTCACTTTATTCACACCTATGTCTGCAACGGTACGCCCGTTATTCCTTCCTTTATGGGAGAGCCGGAGCGTGTATCCATCGGCAATGAGATTGATATGTTTGCAGACATCTTGTGGGATCAGTTGAACGATGAAAACAAGATCTCCTTGTTCGTGCGTTATACCGATCTGCAGAGCGGTGAGTACGAGCAGCGGATCTACAATAAAAACGAGTAAGGGAGCATAGACTTATGAAAGAATTTGAACTGAAGTATGGCTGCAACCCCAACCAGAAGCCTGCGCATTTGGATCTGCTGGACGGCGGTGACCTGCCCTTTGAGATCCTGAACGGCCGCCCCGGTTACATCAACTTTATGGATGCGCTGAACTCCTGGCAGCTGGTCAAGGAACTGAAGGCTGCTACCGGTATGCCTTGCGCTACCTCCTTCAAGCATGTTTCTCCCACCTCTGCCGCTGTTGGCAAGGTGCTCCCTATGGAACTGAAGAAGGCTTGCTTTGTAGAAGATGTGGCAGGCCTGGATGAGAATCCTTTGGCTTGTGCTTATGTCCGTGCCCGTGGTACCGACCGTATGTGTTCCTTCGGTGACTGGGTCGCGCTAAGCGATGTCTGCGATGAACTGACCGCGTCACTGATTGCTCCCGAGGTTTCTGACGGTATCATCGCTCCCGGTTACACCGACAAGGCTCTTCAGATTCTGAAGGGTAAGCGCAAGGGCAGCTATAACGTGGTAAAGATCGATCCCAATTATGTCCCGAAGGAAGAGGAAATCAAGGAAGTCTTTGGTATCGCTTTCCACCAGGGCCGCAATAATTTCAAGATCGATGAGGCACTGCTCGGTAACATCGTTACGGAAAACAAAGAACTGCCTGCCGATGCCAAAATCGACCTGATCGTATCCCTGATTACTCTGAAATATACGCAATCCAATTCCGTTTGCTTTGCTTATGATGGACAGGCGATCGGTGTGGGTGCCGGTCAGCAGAGCCGTATCCACTGTACCAGACTTGCAGGCACCAAGGCGGATACCTGGTTCCTGCGGCAGCATCCCAAGACCCTGGGCCTTAAGTTCCGTGCAGATCTGGGCCGTGCAAACCGTGACAATGTGATCGATGGCTACATTAACGGCAACGAAGAGGATGTTTGCGCTGACGGTATTTGGCAGAACTATTTCATTGAGCAGCCTGAGCGTTTGACCGAAGGAGACAAGAAGGCATGGCTGGCTTCCCGACGTAATGTAGCATTGGGTAGCGACGCATTCTTCCCCTTCAGCGACAACATCAAGCGTGCGTTTGCCTCCGGTGTTAAGTACATCGCAGAGTCCGGTGGCTCTATTCGCGATGATCTGGTCATCGAAGAGTGCGACAAGAAGGGCATGGTCATGGCCTTCACCGGTATGCGTCTGTTCCACCACTAAGCAAAAATCGAGGATTTATTATGCGTAAGAAAGTTTTATGGATCACTGAGACTGCCGTTATGCTGGCATTGCTCGTCACCTTGCAGGCACTGACCAAGCCTATGGGACAGTTGGTTACCGGCTCCTGCGTGAATGCCGTACTGGCAATTGCTGTACTTCTTGTGGGTATGAGCAGCGGTATTACAATCGCACTGATCAGCCCTGTGTGTGCATATCTGTTTGGTATTGCTCCTAACTTCGTGACAGTTTTGCCCATTATGATCGGCAATGTGTGTTTTGTGGTGCTGCTGCGGTTGATCGCCGGCAAGACCCACAAACCTATTTGGCGGCAGCCTGTTGCGTTGGTAGCCGCAGCCGGTGTCAAATTCGGTGTCTTGTATCTGCTGGTGGTCGAAGTCATTTGTGGCATTGCCTCCGGTGCTCTGCTGGGCAAGAAGCTGGGCGATATCGTTGTGCTGGCACCTCCCATGCTGAAGATGCTGCCTACAATGTTTGCTTGGCCTCAGCTGTTCACCGCTCTGATCGGCGGCGCGGTCGCTATGTTAATTACCCCTGCACTGCGCAAGGCTCTGCGCAAGTGAGTCTTACAAGCTTCTCCAAGAACGTTGCACTATAACAAATACGGCTATTGTCATTAGGATAGTTAGAAAAGCTTATTCTCATAAGAAAAAGGTCATAATGTAATAGACGGCCTCATGTTAAGTGGTGCCGTCTACAATTGAAGTATCAAATTTTGTGCCATCTCGGGGGAATTTTGCAGATCTCGAAAAACACTGCGTCCTACTGGACCACAAGCAGAAGGCTTCATTCTCAGTGTCGACGCGAAGATGTTCTCCATCGCCGGTCTGGTGATTGTGTATGGAGTATCTGCAAGTGTAGTGTATGGAATTTTTTGTTGGATTTGGACAATGAGATAAGAACAGCCACGGTGAACACTTTATTCACCGTGGCTGTTTATCAATCAAGGATTGCCATTAGAATATCTGTATCGCTATTTCCACCAGTGTGGTTAATACCCAAAAATAAACTGGGAGTGTCGTTCCAATTATTCGATACACAAGGGATATTCTTATGATTCTTTCCAATTACAGAATACTTACGTTTTCTAAAATAGAACATACTGCTCTCACACCAAAACAGACCATTTATGGGAACGGATTGATTAAACCAAGGGGAGTTACGACGTTTCTTATAAGGATCTGCCCAAGGAATATTTTCCAAATCTTCTGCGGAGGGGCAATAATCGAAGACCTTTCCATATAACTGAAAAATTGCCCAGTGGTCACTTACACGGGGTTCAATTCTGGATGTGTAGGAAATCCTGTCAGATACTTTTCTAAGCACTACGTATTTCCCATTACATTCCCGGAAAAATTGTTCTGTAAAATTGCTTCGCTCCAAGTAATGCTTATCTGCGGTTTGCAGTTGAATTGCAACCAAATCGCCGGTTTCGAAAATAGGATTCAGGTATAGTTTGATTGAAATCTTCTTTTTGGGCGGCTGAGGTGACAGAAGCTTTTCCCGGAATTCTGCTAAGACTTTCTGCCTTTTTTCCAATATTTTGGCACCGGATTCTTCCCAAAGGTCCATGCCGAACCCAGAATCGATCATCTCAACAGCACGATTCCTTACCACATCTGTCAGAATACCATGCTTCCACATAAAGTCTGCCAGAGAATAGTAGTAATCGCACCATTCTGCTTCGTCGGATTCATTGTAGCCGTCTTGACGGATATAGGCATCAATTTTGGCAAGTGCTGTTTCCACATTATTGTAGAAAAAGGCGGCCTGATATTCTTTCTTTAAGTCCTGTGCGGTATCATTTCCGTTGATACTTGCATTCCATGCGCCCATGAGATTCACACTCCTTTTGCTTTATACTATCACACAGCTGTTTTGATGTAAATATTTTTCAAAATTGGGTCCTAATAGAACACGAAGTAATGGGTCCTAAGTTGACACAAGCGGAAGGCTTCATTTTGGGCGTGGGTGCAAAAATGTTCACCATCGCCGGGCCTGTTATCGTCTACGGCGTATCCGCAAGTGTAGTGTACGGCCTTATCTACTGGATTTGTCAAATGTTCAAATAAGCAAAAGGGGCTGTAAAATAACAGCCTAACAAAAGACTGAGGATTCCAGAAATGGGATCCTCAGTTCATTTATGTGCAGTTTTGGGGCTGTGGATAACTTTTTGACCGAAAATAAACATAACAACCACAACCCCAAGGAATT
>JAZKYA010000039.1:0-5521 GCA_045611945.1 Faecousia sp.
TTATGATCCCTGCTGAGGAAGGTGCCAACGAGATCGTCATTCTGGAGATCGAGCCCGTGGACGAAGAAAACGAAAACTACCTGGCCGTGGAGGACGAAACGGTACTCAATGCTGTTTACGCTATTTTCAAGGACCGCTACCAGGATGTTCTGAACTTCGCTGACTAAATAAAGTAAGGACACAGTTTTCAAACTGTGTCCTTACTTTATTGATTAGGGAAACCACCGGCTATGCCGGTGGAGGTGCCCCGCTAAAAAGCTTTAGCTTCAAGCATCGAGCGAAGCGAGCTACTAGCAAAGGCACTTGCAAATTAGTGCAACGAAGCGATAGAAGGAACAGTGCCCGTTTACGGGCGGCGGAGCATTCAATGCAATCGAAAGAATATTCAGTGCGTCTTTAGATGCCTGCCAGCAAAATGCCCTTCTAGGGCTTAATCAAGCCTCCGGCTTAGCCGGAGGTCATGACTCCCCTTTGACCCGGATCTCCAGTTCCTGGCACTTGGTGGTCACCCGTGTACCAGAGCCAATGGACTCCGTAATAAAAGCATTGGAGCCCACAACGCTGTCGCGGCCGATGACCGTATCGCCGCCCAGGATGGAAGCGCCGGCATAGATAGTCACATTGTCCTCAATGGTGGGATGCCGCCGCTTGCCCCGCAGGTTCTGCCCGCCCCGGGTAGACAGCGCGCCCAGGGTCACACCCTGGTAGACCTTTACATGGTCGCCGATGACGGTAGTCTCACCGATGACGATGCCCGTACCGTGGTCAATAAAGAAGTACTCTCCAATAGACGCGCCGGGATGAATATCGATACCGGTTACCGAGTGGGCATGCTCCGTCATGATCCTGGGAATCATAGGTACACCCAACCGATACAGAACATGGGCCAGGCGGTAGACTGTAATAGCAAACAGGCCGGGATAGGAGAATATGATCTCCTCCTTGCCGGCGGCCGCAGGGTCACCTTCGTATGCTGCCTGAAGGTCCGTCTGTACCAGCGCCCGTACCCTGGGGATCTCCCGGAAAAAGGACAGGCAGATCGTTTCTGCCTCCTGCCGGTTCTGGATCACCAGCCCCACCTGGCGGTTCAGATTGAACATCACATCTTCGATCAGCATAGAAAGATTGTGCTTGGCATTATAGATCCGGTAAGTTTTTTCCGTAAAATAACCGGGGAAGATAATACGGCGCAGCTTATCGATCATATCAATAATAATATCCTTATCCGGATGTTTGAACAGATCGATCCGGTCAATATCCCGGTCGTTGGTATAGTCCTCAAGGATCAGGTCTACGATCCCTTCGATTTCATTCTCAAAGGCTGTCACAGCAATCCCTCCTGTCATATATGGGTTATACCATATTACGCAGCCTCATGTCAATGGAATCATTGACACAGATATCCAATAGCGCTATAATTTAGAAAAAGATTTTGGGAGGTATCCATATGAGTATGATCTATACTTCCATTGATGAACTGATCGGCAAAACACCGTTGGTCCGGCTGGACCGGCTTTCCCGTCAGGCAGGACTTTGCGGCACTGTTCTTGTGAAGCTGGAGCGCAGTAACCCTGCAGGCTCCGCCAAGGACCGGGTGGCCCTTGCTATGATTCGTGACGCGGAGGAAACCGGCAAGCTGCTGCCCGGCGGCACGATCATCGAACCTACCTCCGGCAACACCGGCATCGGCCTTGCGGCTGTGGCCGCGAACCGGGGCTACCGGGCCATCATTGTCATGCCCGATTCCATGAGCATGGAGCGGCAGCTATTGATGCGCGCTTATGGCGCTGAGGTGGTACTGACTCCGGGCAAAGATGGCATGACCGGGGCAATCGCCAAAGCGGAAGCACTGGCCAGAGATATTCCCGGTAGTTTCATCCCCGGTCAGTTTGAGAACCCGGCCAATGCCAGGGCACATTTTGAGACCACCGGGCCGGAGATCTGGGAGGACACCGAAGGCCATATCGACATTTTTGTAGCCGGCGTTGGTACAGGCGGCACCGTTACCGGCGTTGGTCAGTTCTTAAAATCCAAAAATCCCGATATACAGATCGTGGCCGTAGAACCCGCTTCCTCTCCCCTGTTATCACAGGGCCATGCAGGCCCTCACGGCTTACAGGGCATCGGTGCTAACTTTATCCCCAAGGTGCTGCAGGCAGATGTGATCGACACCATCATCACCGTCACCGAGGAAAATGCCTATGCTGCAGGCAGACTTCTGGCAAAAACAGAAGGTCTGCTGGTGGGTATTTCCTCCGGCGCTGCCCTCCATGGGGCAATGGAACTGGCAAAGCAGCCCCGAAACCGGGGAAAAACCATTGTTGCGCTGCTGCCCGACACCGGCGAGCGGTATCTGTCCACGCCCATGTTTCAACCGTAAATGATTCTTTCCTGCAAAGAAGCGCCCGGATGCTATCCGGGCGCATTTGCATTAGTCTTCTATTCGCTTGATATTGGCACCGAGCGAGGTGAGTTTTCCCACGATGTTCTCGTAGCCACGCTCTACAAAATGGATGTTCTCCACTCTTGTCGTACCCTCCGCAGCCAGGCCCGCAATAATCAGCGCCGCGCCCGCCCGCAAGTCATGGGCATACACCTTAGTACCGTACAGTTTTTCCTGGCCGGTGACAACGGCAGTCTTGCCATTGATGGCAATATCCGCGCCCATGTTGCTCAACTCTGTGCAGTAACCGAAGAAACGGGTCTCATATACGCTTTCTGTCAAGCGGCTGACACCGGAAGCCAGCGCCATACATACGCACAGCTGCGCCTGCATATCCGTGGGGAAACCGGGATAAGGCCGGGTCTTAACGGTGGTGTGACGCAGTTTGGTATTGGCCTGCACCCGAATCGCGTCATCGTATTCCGTGATCTTCGCACCCATTTCCATCAGCTTGGTAGTGATCCGCTCCATATGCTTGGGAATCACATTACGCACCAGAACATTGCCGCCGGTGGCCGCTGCCGCAGCCATATAAGTACCGGCTTCGATCTGATCGGGAATGATGGCATAACTGCCGCCTTTCAGGGCTTTGACACCGCGGATCTTTACCGTATCCGTACCGGCGCCGGAGATGTGGGCACCCATGGTATTGAGGAAGTTGGCCAGGTCCACAATGTGGGGCTCTTTTGCCGCGTTTTCAATGACCGTCTGACCGGGAATCAGGACTGCCGCCAGCATAATGTTGGCTGTAGCGCCTACACTGGCCATATCCAGGCTGATCTTGGCGCCGTGCAGGCCATTGACACCCGGCTCCATAGCCACATAATCCTCCGCCTCATCCACTTCCGCGCCCAGGGCCCAGAAGCCCTTGATATGCTGGTCGATAGGACGGGAGGCAAAATTGCAGCCGCCGGGAAGCGCCACATCCGCCTTGCCGAAACGGCCCAGCAGTGCGCCCATCAGATAATAGCTGGCGCGCATTTTCCGGACCAGGTTGGGGTCGGGATGTATGTTTGTTATATTACTGCTGTCAATAATAACCGTATTCTTATCTTCGTAGCTGATCTTTGCGCCCATTCCTCTGAGAATGTCCAGCAAGATCCGCACATCAGAAATATCAGGAACATTTTCGATCCTACAGGCGTCCGCAACCAGCAGCGCCGCGGGAAGGATCGCTACAGCAGCGTTTTTTGCGCCGCTGACGGTGACCTCTCCCAACAGGGGCGCTCCACCGATTATTTCATATCTGGCCAAGGAAATCCTCTCCTTGCGATGATTTATCTTGATTGATCAAGCTATAGCCATACCTAACGGATTATATCATATCTTCTTCGTTATGTAAAGGATAAATTCTATCGCCGCAAACCCTTTGGATAGTGATTTTTCAGAACCGCTCCGTCCCCCTTTCCCCAGCCGATGGAATATCCATCCACCGTCACCAAACACCATCCCTTTTGCTTGGACGGCACCACATCTCCGTGCATATACACCTCTGTCTCTTTGCTGCCGGCAGAAAAATTCTCCATCCGGCTGCAGCACTTCAGCCACAGCGCCAGGGCATGGGACGGTTCAAACCGGTCTTTTTTTACGACGCCCAGCTCCAGCCCGGGCCGCACCACCTTCAGACCCTTCAGTTCCGGCAGGCCTTCCGGTGCCCAGTAAAGGCTCTGACCGAACAGGACCGGGATACCACCGGGCAGCGTGATCCCCAGATCCTTGGCAAACCCGATCCATTCCTTCGGCAGTCTCTCCTGTTTTGCCTGCTCCGGCACACGCCGCTCTGCGTTCCCTTTTCTTCTGAGAACAGCGGCAAAATGGCCCTCACCCAGAAGCTTATGGGGCCACATCCGGTAGCACCCGGATTCCCCCGGCGTGAACCAGGGCACATCCACTGCCTCCGCTTCAAAGTCCGGGTGGCTCTGCAAAAACGCCTTGATGACCTGCTCATTCTCCTGGGGCGCAAAGGTACAGGTGGAATACACCAGCCGTCCGCCGGGCCGCACCAACGCAGCGCCGCTTTGAAGGATCTCCTTTTGCCGGCGGGCGCACATCTCCACTGTCTCCTCACTCCAGTCGGTGACGGCAGCTTCTTCCTTTCGGAACATGCCCTCACCGGAGCAGGGCGCGTCGATCAGCACCCGGTCAAAACAGCCAGCAAGCCGCTGCGCCAATGTATCCGGGTGTTCATTGGCCACCAAGGCGTTGCTGACTCCCATGCGTTCTATGTTCCGGCCAAGGATCTTTGCCCGCTTCGGATTTATCTCATTGCACAGCAAAAATCCTTCTCCCCCCATCCGTCCGGCGATCTGGGTGGTCTTGCCGCCGGGAGCGGCACAGAGGTCACAGACCCACTGGCCCGGCTGGGGATCCAGCAGCGCCACCGGTGCCATAGCGCTGGCTTCCTGCAAATAATATACGCCGGCCTCGTGATAAGGGTGCAGACCGGGCCGGGATTCCGGGTCATAATAATAGCCCATGGGTTCCCAAGGGACATTCTCCCCCACAAAAGAGAGTGCGGGCTTCTCCCCTTTCAGGGGATTGAACCGCAGCGCTACCGCCCTGGGCCGCTCTAAGCTTTGCAGGAACGCCAGGTACTCCTGCCCCAGCTGCTGCTCGATTCGTTTTAAAAAGGCTTCCGGAAGCATAGTGTACCCTCCTTACATTTTTATTGATTATAGCACAAAGCAGCGGATCGCGCAAGGCGGTCCGCTGCGAATAAAGGCCGCCCCGAAGGCCGGCCTCAGAGTGTCAAAAAAGCCGCTAATCGCCAAAAAGCGAGATAACCCGAATGTCTTTGAGGGAAGCCTTCCCCGTTTGCGGTGCCCAAAATTTTCTGTTCGCTGTCCGCTCGCAAAATTTTGACCGCGGCACACGCTTATGCCCCGCTTTATCCGCCACCGGCGGCGCGGGCCAACGCGGCCCCAGGGGGAAGGTGGCAAAATCTCTGATTTTTGACGGATGAGGGGTGAAAAAGCTTGCTTCGCAAGGCTTTTTGACTTACTGCACAACTCGCTCCCTACCGTACCATCTGTACGCCGACGGGAGCGAGTTGTTTGTCTTAACGGCTCCTTTGACCTC
>JAZKYA010000040.1:0-40835 GCA_045611945.1 Faecousia sp.
AAGCGGGGCATAAGCGTGTGCCGCGGTCAAAATTTTGCGAGCGGACAGCGAACAGAAAATTTTGGGCACCGCAAACGGGGAAGGCTTCCCTCAAAGACATTTGGATTATTTCGCTTTTTGACGATTAGCGGCTTTTTTGACACTCTGACCGGGATTCCAATGAATCCCGGTTGGGGTTATTCTTTGAGCAGCCTTGCATAGCCGTTTCCATACTGGACACAGCGGGAGACCCGGCTCAGGGTGGCGGTTGAAATATCGGACAGCGCCATCACCTGATTGTAGGTGTTGCCCTGTATCAAAAGCTTTGCGGTGTACAGCCGCTCAGCCATATTTTCCAGCTCCTTGCGGGTACAAAGATCCTCAAACAGGGCAGCCATATCCATTTCATTTTGAATGGATGCCATTAAAAGGCAGAGCTGGGAGATTTTTTGTTCTTTGCTAATGGGTTCCATTGGCACTGCTCCTGTCAGAATTTTTCCAGACTGCTGCCCAAAAAGGCGCGGGTCTTGCCGCTCTGGGGATTCTCAAACACCTGCTGCGGTGTGCCGATCTCCTCAATGATGCCGTCTGCCATATATATTACCACATCTGCCACGCTTTTTGCAAACTCCATTTCGTGAGTGACAACGATCATGGTGTTTTCAGTGTTCTTCAGGCCCTGGATGACCCGCAGGACCTCGCCCGTCAGCTCCGGGTCCAACGCGGAGGTAGGCTCGTCAAAGCACAGCACATGGGGATCCATAGCCAAAGCCCGGGCGATGGCTACCCGCTGCTGCTGACCGCCGGAGAGCTGATAAGGATAGGAGGCCAGCTTATCGGACAGACCGACCTTATCCAGCAGACGAAGCGCGTTGTCACGAATTTGAGCCGGCCTTTCCTTTTTCATCAGATTGGGGGCCAGCATAACATTTTCCAGCACCGTGTATTGGGGAAACAGATTGAAGTTTTGAAACACAAGGCCGAAGTGGAGACGGTTTTTGCGGATATCCTCCTCACGGGTGGAGGACAAAAGCTGCTTTCCGTCTACCCAGATCTCTCCTTCGTCAGGGGTCTCCAGAAAGTTCAGGCACCGCAGCAGAGTCGTTTTGCCGCTGCCGGAGGAACCAATGATCGCCAAAACCTGACCCTTTTCCAGACTGAAGCTGACTCCTTTTAACACTTCGGTTTTTCCAAAGCGCTTTTTGATATTTTTTACCTGCAATACTGCCATAACTTAACCTCTGAAATAATCCAATTTCTTTTCCAGCTTTCCAAACAGCACCGTCAGCACACCGCTGAAAAGCAGGTAAAATGCGCCTGTGTAGAAAAGGGGCCAGATCAGACCCTTTTTAATGAAGGACTCGCCCATATAGGTGATCTCATAAATAGAAATGACCCGGGCAAGGGCGGTATCTTTTACCAGGGTGATAAATTCGTTACCCATGGGGGCGGTGATCCGCTTGATCACCTGCAGCAGTACCACCTTGAAGAAGATCTGGTGTTTGCTCATGCCAAGAACCTGTCCGGCCTCATACTGTCCCTGAGGGATAGATTCAATGCCGCCCCGGTAGATCTCCGAAAAATAGCAGGCGTAGTTGATGGCGAAGGCCACAATCACCGCGTTGAACCGGCCAATGCTTGGCAAGTCAAACAGTAAGCCGGGACCGTAGAAAATGATGATCAGCTGCAGCATCAGCGGTGTTCCGCGAATGATCCATACAAAGCCCCGGGTGAGCCACTGAACAGGCTTCCAGCCGCTCAGCCAGCCCAGGGCGGTTCCCTTTAGCCGGTGAAAGGGCGCCCATTTACTCATAGAACCAAAGGCTACCACCAGTCCCAGGGGCAGGGCGAACACAAGGGTCAGTATAAAGATTTTAATGGTTTCCCAGAAGCCGGTCAGCAGCTCCATTGTCACCGGAAGGAACATAGCGGATACCTCTCTTTTCTTTTACACCCCACAAGGGAGGGCGGTGCCCTCCCTTGGTATGTGCAGGTTTATCAGCCGGCCAGAGTCAGATTGTACTTCTGAGCCAGGGCGGGCAGGGTGCCGTCAGCGATCAGCTTATCCATGAAAGCGTTGAACTTGGCAGTCAGATCGGAGTCCTTACGGAAGCCGACGCCGTACTCCTCGGAGCTCAAGCTGATACCCACAGCAAGTTCAGCGTAATCGGTGCCCTCGCCGGTCATGGCGTTGGCCATGGTGATATCGATGACGCAGGCATCGGCGGTGCCGGCCTTTACTTCCATCAGTGCCTTGGCCATATCCTGGGTTGTGACCAGGTTGGTGATGCCGGCAGCCTCAGCGGCATTTTTACCGGTAGAGCCGTTTTCCACAGCGACAGTCAGGCCCTTCAGACTTTCAGCGTCGGTGTAGTTCGCAACCTTATCAGCCTTCATGACGACTACCTGGGCGTTGACCACATAAGGATCGGAGCAGTTTGTGGTTTTCAGAAGCTCTTCGTTGATGGTCATGCCGTTCCAGATGCAGTCGATGTTCTTGGAATCCAGCTCAAATACCTTCTTATCCCAGTCAGCAATGACGAAGAACTCAACCTCTACGCCCAGTTCCTTAGCAAAGAGTCTTGCGAATTCGGCATCAAAGCCGGTCCATTCGCCGTTCTCGTCCTTGTAGTCCATGGGAGCGTAGTCGGTGATACCGACGATCAGCTTGCCGTTTTTCTTAACATACTCAGAGTCAGTCTTGGGTTCGGCGTCACAGCCTGCGAAGCAGCTAAGGGCCAGCAGCAGAGCCAAAAGCATAGCAATAATTTTTTTCATGATGTACCATCCTTTCAAATGTGAGGGTTGTTATTGGATGTCTGCATTATACTTTATCAAACTAAAGTTGTAAAGTGCTAATTTGCATTTTTTGCCACATTTGGAGGAATGCATAATTGTGGGCCTTGCTGCGGCGCTTTAGTTTGGTAAAGTGCTGTAAATAAGCAGGGGCGGCTCTCGGCCGCCCCTGTTTTTTATGGGAATGATTTAGAAATTGGCAACCTCGCTGGACTTCAACTGAAGCTGCAATTTGTCAGCAATAAGCGCAATAAACTCAGAGTTCGTGGGTTTTCCCTTGGTGTTGGAAACCGTGTATCCAAAGAACCGCTGCAGGGTATCCAGGTCGCCCCGGTCCCAGGCCACTTCAATGGCGTGGCGGATGGCACGCTCCACCCGGGATGGCGTGGTCTGGAAAGTCTTTGCTACCTGCGGATACAATACCTTGGTAATGGCATTGATCACATCCATGTCGTTGACGGCAATAATGATAGCCTCCCGCAGGTACTGGTAACCCTTGATATGGGCAGGAACGCCGATCTCATGGATAATACCGGTGACCATAGTCTCGATACTGGTCTTGTCGGGTCTGCGGACTCCGGGATGCTTCCGCTGGTTCTCCCCACCGCGGATTTCCTCCAGCCGCTCTACCAGTGCGCTCATATCGCAGGGCTTCAGCATCAGATACCGGACACCCAGGTTGGCAGCCGCCGATGATACATAGTCGGTGACAAAGCCGGATGTAGCCAAAGTAATCGGCCGCTTGTCCATGCCGGAAATGGCCTTTAATACGCTGATGCCGTCCCGCTTGCTGAGCATCATATCCAGTACCAGTACATCAGGCTTGCGCTCAGAAACCAGACGAATGGCCTGTTCACCATCGGTAGCTGTGCCTAAGACCTGAAATCCGCCGGCCTGCTGCAGGGCAGCAGACATACCAGCACAAAATTCCTCCGTATTGTCCGCAATAATCACGGTTGTTAAGTTGTTCATAGATCCCTCTCCTGACTTGTGTAGATACTCCCCTTTTGTAACCGCAGACGATTTTATCAGCGGTTACTTTTGCTGCGACAAATATAATTTAGCATAATGTAGTGGTTTTTGCAAGGAAAATACAAAACAATCGCTCGACATAAGTGGCATAAATTCGACAAAATAACTATAAATTACAAATTATTCTTCATAAAATTACAAAATGATAGAATGGTGAAGAAAGGTTGACGGAAAGCGGTTTTTTGTAGTACAATCAAGGCACAGATTTTGAAAAGGAGCGACACTATGAACGATGTATGGAATTTAGACCGGATGTATTCCGGCTTTGACGATCCCAAATATTCGGCTGACTTTGAAGCATTCGAAAATAAGGTGGCGGAGTTTATCGGCTTTACCAAGACCCTGACAGACGCAGCCCCCCTGGAGGGCCTGCGTACAGGCATACGGCTGAAAGAGGAACTGGACTGTGTCAGTGACGCATTGGGGTCTTACCCCCACCTGCGTGCTGCCACCAATGCCAAGGATGTGGAAGCGATTTCCCAGTCCGGCCGGATCATGGGTGTTTACAGCAATATGGCAGGGGCCAGCGCGGTATTCCGTCAGTGGGTCTGCGGCATTCCCAATTTGATGGAGCTGGTTTCCGCAGATGAGTTTCTGAAGGATTACCGGTTCCTGTTCCAGGGAATGCTGGATATGCACCGGTATGATCTGACCCCGGAAGCATCTCAGGTCAGCGCCAAGCTGCGGCTTTCCGGCGCAAGCGCCTGGAGCAAGCTGCACAGCGAACTGACAAGCACTGTGCCGGTCCATTACCGGGGAGAGGTTATGAACCTGTCCTCCATCCGCAATCTGGCCTACGACCAGGATCCCCAGGTCCGTAAGGATGCTTATGAGGCGGAGCTTGCCTGCTATGAAGCCATCAAAGGACCAGTGGCCCATGCGCTGAATGCCATTAAGCTCGAAACCATTTCCAACTGCCAGCTCAGCGGCTACGAATCTCCTCTGGCTATGACCCTGAAGCGCTCCGATATGGAAAAGGCCACTCTGGATGCCATGTTGAGCGCTATGGACGAGTATCTGCCGAAATTCTGGCAGTATCTGAAGGCCAAGGCCAAGGCCTTGGGACATGAGAACGGTCTGCCCTGGTACGACCTGTTTGCTCCCATGGGTGCAGCCTCCACCAGCTTTACCACCGAGCAGGCGAAAGACTTTCTGTTGGGGCAGTTTGCCACCTTTGATGACGAGCTGACCGAAATGGTGCGTACGGCATTTGACGATGCCTGGATCGACTTCTATCCCAGAGATGGCAAGCGGGGCGGCGCTTTCTGTGCCAGCATCCATGCCATTGGGGAAAGCCGGATCCTGACCAACTACGACGGTATGTTCACGGATGTGGTGACGCTGGCCCATGAACTGGGACATGCCTTCCACAACCGGTGTATCCATGACCATCGGCCGCTGAACCGGGGCTATTCCATGCCGGTTGCGGAAACCGCCTCTACCTTTAATGAGTGCGTGGTTATGAACGCTGCCATCAAGGCAGCCGGGGATAAGGATGAAAAGATCGCCCTGATTGAAAGTCAGCTCCAGGATGCCACCCAGATCATTTGCGACATCTATTCCCGCTTCCGCTTTGAGGACGCTGTGTTTGCCAACCGGCAGAGCAAGTTTATGGACGCGGATACTCTGTGCGGCATGATGCTGGAAGCGCAGAAGCAGTGCTATGGCGACGGTCTGGACCATAACTGCCTGCATCCCTTCATGTGGGTATGCAAGAGCCATTATTACGGTCCTATCTATTATAATTTCCCCTATGCTTTTGGCGGTTTATTCGCCCGGGGCTTGTATGCCCAGTATGAAAAGGAAGGTGCGGCCTTTGTACCGAAGTATAAGAAGCTGCTGCACACCACCACTGTGGCAACCGCCGAGGATACTGCCAAGGTAGCAGGCATTGATCTGACGGATAAGGCATTCTGGCGCACTGCCCTGCAGACCATCGGGGATCAGATCGATCAGCTCTGTGAGCTTTTGGAGGAATGAGTATGGATAGCAGAACAAAGGCGCTGATGGATTACCTGGACAAGGCTCACAGTGTATTTCACGCGGTGGCAGGTCTGGTGGATGTGTTGCAGGCCCAGGGTTACGAAGCGCTCCATGAGCGTGACGCGTGGAATTTGGTGCCCGGCGGTAAGTATTATCTGACCCGTGGCGGCAGCGCCGTTATGGCCTTCCGTATCCCCGCGGCTGCGCCCCAGGGCTTCCTGATGAGCGCCAGCCATGCCGACCGGCCTGCCTTTAAAGTCAAGGAAAACGGTGAACAGGCCGCTGCCTACGCCAAGCTGGCGGTGGAGCGTTACGGTGGTATGATCATCGCCCCCTGGCTGGACCGGCCCCTGTCCGTGGCGGGCCGGGTGATGGTGGAAACGGAGAATGGCATCGAAAGCAGGCTGGTGGATATCGACAGGGATCTGCTGATGATCCCCAATGTGGCTATCCACATGAACCGCCAGGTCAACGACGGTTACAAGTGGAATCCCGCAGTAGATACCCTGCCGCTGATGGGCAGCAAGGAAACCGCAGGTAAGCTGGGAAAGCTTCTGGAAGAAGCGGCCGGGGGCAAGATCCTGGGCCATGACCTGACCCTGTATGTGCGCCAGAAGGCAGCGGTTTGGGGTTTGGAGGAAGAATATATTTCTTCCCAGGCACTGGACGACCTGGAATGCGCATGGTGCTGTACTCAGGGTTTCCTGAACGCCAAAGAAAGCGGGAGCATTCCGGTGCTGTGCGTGTTTGACAGTGAGGAAGTGGGATCTTCTTCCCTGCAGGGCGCTGCATCCGATCTGTTGGAAAGCCTGCTGAAGCGGATCTGCAAGAGTTTGGATATGGACTATGCCAGAATGCTGGCCCAGTCCTTTATGGTGTCTGCCGACAATGCCCACGCCCTGCATCCCAACCATCCGGAACTGGCAGACAGCGCCAACGCGCCCATTCTGGGTAAAGGAATTGCCATCAAGTACAATGCCAACCAGCGCTATACCACCGATGGGGTGTCTGCGGCCCTGTTCCGCAAAGTCTGCGGCAAAGCGGGTGTGAGCGTGCAGACCTACTGCAACCGTGCGGACATTGCGGGCGGCTCTACCCTGGGTAATATTTCTTTGAGCCATGTGTCCGTACCCAGTGTGGACATTGGCCTGCCCCAGCTTGCCATGCATAGCTGCTATGAAACGGCGGCAGTGAAGGATGCCATCGATCTGGAAGAAGTCATGGCGGTTTATTACGGCCGTACACTGCTCCATAGAGCCGACGGCATATTTGAACTGAACTAAGCACCCAAGGGCGCGCTTCGGCGCGCCCTTGTCCATTGTGGGCATAAATGACCGTTTCGCGGCCCAAGGCCAGATTGGAGATTTGAGAGTGAAGAGTGAAGATATGGTGGCAGCAAAGCTGCCATATTATAAATATTTCCGAAGGAAATTCCTTTATCTTCAATCTCCACTCTACAATCTTCAATCTCGTATAACGGTCATTTACAGCAGTACACAGGGCTGACTTGTCATTTTTATTGGGGTATGCTATAATAACAATAACAAGTACGCAAGGGGCGTGGGCTATGGAATTCAATGATATTTACGACAGTCAGAGGAATTTGACCGGGCGTGTTCACAGGCGGGGGACTCCCTGGCGGACGGGAGAGTACGGCCTTGTAGTCTGCGTGTGGGTCTATGACGGAAAAGGAAAGCTTTTTATGACCCGTCGGGCGCCGGGTAAGAGCTTCGCGGGAACATGGGAGAATTCCGGAGGCGCTGCACAGGCAGGGGAGACCAGCCTGCAGGCTATCGTACGGGAGCTATACGAGGAGACCGGCATCCGGGCAGAACCGGAGGAATTTGAACTGCTGGATTCTGACCGTGATAAGAACACCTTTTACGATTTTTACTGCCTGCGCAGGGAATTTCCTCTGGAACAGGTAAGGCTGCTGCCTGGGGAAACGGACGCTGCCAAATGGGTCACCTTTGCGCAGGTCCACGAGATGATCCGCGCAGGACAGATCTGCCAGATCATTGCGTCTCAGTTCCTGCGGCAGGAGTCCATGCTGCTGGCAAGGCAAACTGCACAAGAATGATTTGAAATTTTTGGAAGGGCAAAGGCGATTTTTTGCTTGCAATCCGGAGGAATTCCGGGATATAATGAAAAAAAGCGTTTTTCAGCTATCCGGCCAAAACGCTGTGGGCCGGAACACTGAAAAGCGCTTTTTATTTTGATATTAGGAGGAATCACTATGATCGGAATTGCAAGCTTGCCCATTCGCAGAGGAAATGTTCCCTTTCGGGTCGCCAAAGGTCACTTTGCTACCAACCACAGCCATATCAATTACTACATTGATATTACTTATCAGAAGACCCGTCTCAGCGAAGCCCGGGATATTGCCAAATACCTGGTGAAGAATTTCAAGCATTCCACCCTGGTGGATACGATCCTCTGTCTGGACGGTACAGCGGTTATTGGTACATGCCTTGCCCAGGAGTTGACAGCCAGCGGCTTCCGCAGCATCAATACCCACAATACCATCTATGTGGTAGAGCCGGAATTCAACGCCAACAGCCAGATGATCTTCCGGGACAACATTCAGCCCATGATCCGGGGTAAGCATGTTTTGGTGCTGATGGCTTCGGTAACCACCGGCTTTACCGCCAAGCGCAGCCTGGAGGCCATTGGCTATTATGGCGGAGAGGTGGCCGGTGTCGCTTCTCTCTACAGCGCAGTGGACGAAGTGGCGGATTACCCTGTGTTCTCTGTCTACAGCGTCAACGACCTGCCAGACTACGAGAGCTATGACTACCGGGAATGCCCCTACTGCAAGGCCGGCAAAAAGATCGATGCCCTGGTCAACAGCTTCGGCTATTCGGAACTCTGATCTGCGACTATTTCCGGTGTACCGGAATCATATATCATATTATTTATAGGAGGCAATAACAATGGCAAACCGTTTTGTATCCAATCCCATTTCCTATCATGGCAAGGGCGCGATCCAGGAGATCCCCGGCATTGTGGCGGCAAAGGGCTTTCAGAAGGCGTTTATCGCTTCTGACCCGGACCTGGTAAAGTTTGGTGTTACCAAAAAGGTTACGGACCTGCTGGATGCCGCAGGCATGGCCTATGAGATCTACTCCGACATCAAGCCCAATCCCACCATTCAGAATGTCCAGTCCGGCGTTGCCGCATATAAGGCTTCCGGCGCTGATTACATGATCACCATCGGCGGCGGCTCCTCCATGGATACCGGCAAGGCCATCGGTATCATTATCAATAACCCTGAATTTGAGGATGTCCGCAGCCTGGAAGGCGTTGCCCCCACCAAGAATCCCACCGTTTACACCATTGCTGTCCCCACCACCGCCGGTACTGCCGCGGAGGCTACCATCAACTATGTTATCACTGATGTAGAACGCAAGCGCAAGTTCGTCTGCGTCGATGTCAATGACATTCCCAATGTGGCTGTGGTAGACCCCGATATGATGTCTACCATGCCTAAGGGCCTGACTGCCGCTACCGGTATGGATGCTCTGACGCATGCCATCGAGGGCTACACCACCAAGGCTGCCTGGGATCTGCCGGATTGCTTGAACCTGGAAGCTATCCGCCTGATTGCCAAGAGCCTCCGGGGTGCTGTCAACAACGATCCCGAAGGCCGGGAAGGTATGGCGTTGGGACAGTTTGTTACCGGTATGGCATTCTCCAATGTAGGCCTGGGCATTGCCCACTCCGTAGCGCATACCCTGGGCGCTGTGTACGATACGCCCCACGGTGTGGCCTGCGCCATGATGCTGCCCATCGTGATGGAATTCAATGCTGAGTACACCGGCGAGAAGTTCAAGGCCATTGCCGAGGCCATGGGTGTTGATACCACCGGTATGGATGCGGCGGCTTACCGCAAGGCTGCAGTGGACGCGGTCCGCCAGCTCAGCATCGATGTGGGCACCCCCACCAAGCTGGCCGCTATGAAGGAAGAGGACATCCAGTTCCTGGCAGAGTCCGCCTTTGCCGATGCCTGCGCGCCCGGCAACCCCAGAGAGGCCTCTGTTGAGGATATGAAGGTCCTGATCCGCAAGCTGATGTGATGAGATAAATACCAAGCGCCCTTGGGAGTCCCCAAGGGCGCGTTTGTTTCTTAACCTTCTTCTACTACGATTTCTTTGAGCACCAGGCCGGGATTGCGGCGGCAGGTGAAGTCAATAGCCCAGTAGCTGGTAAACACCAGCAGGCTGCGGCCGCGGTAGTCCTCCAGCAGCTCCGCGTCGCTGCCCAAATTCAGATCAGACAGGTCACCGGGATAGCTGTCGATGAGCCGGATCTCCTCATAGGGCAGACCCTCCATCCGCAGGTCTACGCCGTACTCACCCTTCATGCGGTACTGGAATACATCAAACTGCAGTGTACCAACGACACCAACGATGACCTCTTCCATACCGGAGTTGGGAACTTTGAAAATCTGGATAGCACCCTCCTGGGCGATCTGTTCCGTGCCCTTGACAAACTGCTTGCGCTTCATGGAATCCTTAGCGGATACCCGGCAGAAGTGCTCGGGGGCAAAGGTGGGGATGCCGGAATAGGTGAACTTTTTGCCAGGGGCACAGATGGTACCACCGATGGCAAAGATGCCGGGGTCAAATACGCCGATCACATCGCCCGCGTAGGCTTCTTCCACAATTTCACGCTCAGCGGCCATGAGCTGCTGGGGCTGGGAAAGACGCATCTTCTTTTTGCCCTGGACATGGTAGTATTCCTTATCACGCTCAAATTTGCCGGAGCAGATGCGCATGAACGCCAGCCGGTCCCGGTGGGCCTTGTTCATGTTAGCCTGAATTTTAAAGACAAACGCGGAGAAATCGGGGGAGAAGGTATCGATCTCGCCACAGTCGGCAGTGCGGGACAGGGGAGGGGGCGTCAGCTTCAAAAAGGCTTCCAGGAACGGCTCAATGCCAAAGTTGGTCAGTGCCGAACCGAAGAACACAGGGCTGAGCTGGCCGTTCCGCACAGCCTCCAAATCCATTTCCCGGCCTGCGCTCAGTAGCTCTACATCGTCAATGAGCTGCTGATGCTTACTCTGGCTGTCCAGAAGCTGGGCGACCTGGGGATCGTATAGGTCAACAGTCTGCTGGGCGGCCTTGCTTCTGCCGGACACACCGGAGAAAAACAGAAGCTGGCTCTGTTCCCGGTCGTACACGCCCTGAAAATCTTTGCCGCAGCCAATGGGCCAGTTCATAGCGTAAGTCTCAATGCCCAGCTCCCGCTCTACTTCATCGAGAAGATCAAAGGGGTCTTTGGTCTCCCGGTCCATTTTGTTGACAAAAGTAAAGATGGGAATGTGGCGCATGGCACAGACCTTGAAAAGCTTCCGGGTCTGGGGCTCGACGCCCTTGGCACCGTCGATGACCATGACGGCAGAATCCGCAGCCATCAAGGTGCGGTAGGTATCCTCAGAGAAATCCTGGTGGCCCGGGGTGTCCAGAATGTTGATGCAGAAGCCGCCATACTGGAACTGCATAACAGAGGATGTGACGGAAATACCGCGCTGTTTCTCAATCTCCATCCAGTCAGAGGTGGCGGCACGGGAATTCTTCTTGCCCTTGACAACACCGGCCTGGGCGATGGCGCCGCCGTAGAGCAGGAATTTTTCTGTTAAGGTGGTCTTACCGGCGTCGGGGTGGGAAATAATGGCAAAGGTCCTGCGCCGGCTGATCTCTTGAACTAAATCAGACATATACAATACTCCTAAAAGAGAAAATCTCAAAATAAAGCAATTTAGTTTACCATATTTTTCTGCAATTTACAAGAGGAAACGGCGAAAACATGAGATAGGGGACAAAAATAACCGCGCTTTTCATTCGCAGAAAAGCGCGGCTATGGATCAGTAGGTCTTTGCGGCTGGCTTTACCTGCTTTAATAAGGCCGTTGAGCCTTTGATATCACACAGGAACGACAGTGCCGCCAGTACCAAAAACGCAAAAACCGACAGTGTGATAAACTGGGGAACACCGGGAATCACGAAAGGCAGGCCGCTGCGGAAGAACATATAGTCGCCGGTAAAGCCCAGAAGCCTGCTGATGACCTCACAGTTAAAAATATGAATGAAGCAGCCGCAGACGATCCAACCCAGGTCCTTCAGCGAAGGACGGTAACTGCCGGAAACATATTCCAATGCCGGAATCAGCAGCAGGCCCGTGTGCTGCAGGATGCTCTTGAGAATGGGGAAGCTCAGCACATCAGAGCAAAAGATTCCCTCGGGATAGGCGAAGGTTAGTACACCACCTACGAAACCGAACAGATAGAATAACTGTTTGCCCCTGCGCCAGCGTGTCAGCGCGAAAATGGGGATCAGAACACCGCCCAGATTGCATGGGTAAATGGGCCACCAGCAGAGAATGGAATCGCCTTTGACGGTCAGATAGACAAGCCGCCAGAATACCTCAAAAAATAACTGAAACAGAGCAATGGATACCAGCAGAGTCCGGTTGCCCTTAGGGTCACGGCGCAGGCGGCGGCCCAGCAGAACTGCCAGCGTGAACACAGCGGCTACCGCGGCGGCAGACCACAGGTGGATGCCCTGATACATATATTCTCCGGGGATTCCCATATCCCCGGTTAGCCAGCGCCGGATACTATCGCTTAACAAGGAAATCATCTCCCATTATTTGGAATATTACTATACTAGACCGCGCAAAAGGCAAAATCAAGGGAGTTTAAGGAATCTTAAGCAACTCTTAAACAGGTAAATGATCGTTTACACGCGCAACTTGCGTTGCTGAATTCAAAATTCAAAATGCAAAATTCAAAATTAAGGTGTCGGCTGCGCCGACTATTTAAAATCATTTGCGTTAGCAAAGCCCTGTTGCGGTGCCCGGCAGCCGCTTCGCCTGTCGAAGCAGGCTTGCGTCTTGCCGACCGCTGCCACTGGCTCAGCTCGCTTGCTCTGCCACTGGCAGCGCTCGCATCGCTCCCCTCAATTTTGCATTATGCATTTTACATTTTGCATTCGGCCTTTGGGCCGCTAAACGATCATTTACAGCAGTATTGTGGGCAGCAAAAACGGACTCCCGGTTGGGAGTCCGTTTTGCGTATGGAAAAGATCAGGCCTTGCCGGAGCAGCCCAGAACATTGACCAGCTTGTGGCGGACAACTTCCTTGATGTTGGCGCGGGCGGGCTTCAGGTACTGGCGGGGGTCAAAGTGATCGGGATGCTCGTTGAAGTACTTACGAACAGTGCCGGTCAGAGCCAGACGCAGGTCGGAGTCGATGTTGATCTTGCAGACGCTCAGAGCGGCAGCCTTGCGCAGCTGCTCTTCGGGAACGCCGATGGCATTGGGCATCTTGCCGCCGTTGGCATTGACCATAGCCACATACTCCTGGGGAACGGAGGAGGAACCGTGCAGAACGATGGGGAAGCCGGGCAGACGCTTGGTGACTTCTTCCAGAACATCGAAGCGCAGTGCGGGGGGGACCAGAATGCCCTGCTCGTTGACGGTGCACTGCTCGGGGGTGAACTTGTAAGCGCCGTGGCTGGTGCCGATGGCGATGGCCAGAGAGTCACAGCCGGTACGGGTAACAAACTCCTCGACCTCTTCGGGACGGGTGTAGGAAGCGGCCTCGGCAGCAACATTGACTTCGTCCTCGATGCCGGCCAGGCTGCCCAGCTCAGCTTCGACTACAACGCCGTGGTCATGAGCGTACTCAACGACCTGCTTGGTGATGGCGATGTTCTCCTCAAAGGACTTGCTGGAAGCATCGATCATAACGGAGGTAAAGCCGCCGTCAATGCAGGACTTGCAGGTCTCGAAGCTGTCACCATGGTCCAGATGCAGAGCGATGGGAATGTTGGGGCACTCGATAACAGCGGCCTCAACCAGCTTGACAAGGTAGGTAGGGTTGGCGTACTGACGGGCACCCTTGGAAACCTGCAGGATCACGGGAGCGTTCTCCTCGCGGCAAGCCTCGGTGATAGCCTGTACGATCTCCATGTTGTTGACATTGAAAGCGCCGACTGCGTAACCGCCGTCATAGGCTTTCTTAAACATCTCGGTAGTAGTAACAAGAGCCATATCAATTTCCTTTCTTATGTTACGGGTATGACCCGAATTTTTACAAATATCATTATAGCACAAATTCCCAGTATTTCAATATGAAAAAATGCAAAGATTTTTTAGTAATGACTATTTACCTTTTGGATGATATGGAGTATAATCCATAATGGTCATTTATGGAAATAAACATTTAAGGAGTGTTTCTATATGAAGTTATCCCCCCTGCAGCTGGCAAGATACCAGTATGCCCCCAAGCTGCCCGGTATGCTCAGAAACGGTATTTCTGAGATCTGTGTAAAAAACGGCGGCCCTACTGAGAGCGTTGCGGATCAGGAAAAGATTAAAGCATTGTTTCCCAACACCTACGGCAAAAATGAGATCACCTTCCAGAAGGGTGAGAACACCTCTGCCGCCAAGAAGCAGGTTGTGGGTGTGATCCTGTCCGGCGGCCAGGCGCCCGGCGGCCACAATGTCATCTGCGGCCTGTACGATGCGCTGAAGGCTACTGACAAGGAAAATGTTCTGTATGGCTTCAAGGGTGGCCCCAGCGGCCTCATCGACGACGACTACATTGTTTTTGATGACGAGTACATCAACCAGTACCGCAACACCGGCGGCTTTGATATCATCGGTTCCGGCAGAACCAAGCTGGAGACCGAGGAGCAGTTTGCCATTGTTGCAGCCAACTGCAGGAAGCACGGCATCAATGCCCTGGTCATTATCGGCGGTGACGATTCCAATACCAATGCCGCTGTGCTGGCTGAGTATTTCGCGGCCCAGGGTTCCGGTATCCAGGTCATCGGCTGCCCCAAGACCATCGACGGCGACTTGAAGAATGAGGATATCGAATGCTCCTTCGGCTTCGATACCGCTACCAAGACCTACGCCGAGATCGTGGGCAACATCCAGCGTGATGCCAACTCCGCCAAGAAGTATTGGCACTTTGTGAAGGTTATGGGCCGCTCCGCTTCCCATGTGGCATTGGAGACCGCTCTGCAGACCCGGCCCAACATCTGCCTGATCGGTGAGGAAGTGGCTGCCAAGAAGATGTCCCTGGCCCAGATCGCCGATTACATTGCGGATTCTGTTGCTGCCCGTGCCGCCAAGGGCTGGAACTTCGGCGTTGCCATCATCCCAGAGGGCATCGTGGAGTTTGTTCCCGAGTTCTCTGTGCTGATTGCTGAGATCAACGAGCTGCTGGCAGGCGCAAAGGCCGATGCATTCAACGCTCTGCCCACCTGGGAAGAGAAGTACGCCTTTATCGAAAATGGCCTGACCAAGGAGTCCATGGCGGTATTCGCCATTCTGCCCCAGTCCATCCAGCAGCAGCTCTTCCTGGAGCGTGACCCCCACGGCAATGTGCAGGTATCCCTCATCGAATCTGAAAAGCTGTTCTCCGAGATGGTCAAGAGTAATCTGGCCCAGCGGAAGGCTGCCGGCGCTTACAAGGGTAAGTTCTCTGCCCTGCATCACTTTCTGGGTTACGAAGGCCGCTGCGCTTTCCCCAGTAACTTCGATGCGGACTACTGCTACAGCCTGGGCTACAATGCCTTTATGCTGATCCAGTACGGCTACACCGGTTATCTTTCCAAGGTTTCCAACCTGTCTAAGCCCGCGGAAGAGTGGGTTGCCGGCGGTATGCCCATTACCAAGATGATGAACATTGAGCGCCGCCATGGCGCTGATAAGCCTGTCATCCGCAAGGCTCTGGTGGAACTGGAGGGCAAGCCCTTTAAGTTCTTCGAGGCCAACCGCGCCCAGTGGGCAGTGGAGACCTGCTATGTCTATCCCGGCGCCATCCAGTATTGGGGTCCCAGCGAGGTCTGCGACCAGACCACCCAGACCCTGGCCCTGGAAAAGGCGTAAGTGATTCTATATAAGGAAACGGACTTCCAATCGGAAGTCCGTTTTTTATGTTCAGGAGATCAAGCCGTTTTCTTTCAGCAGGGGCAGAATATCGAAGGAAGTACCGCCATCGGGCAGTACGGTAATGACATGAATATAGTAGTCAGAAGCATATTGTTTTACCATTACCGTTACATTTCCGGGGATCTGGTCATAGGGAATATCGTCAAAGGAAGCAATGGCATTGCGCCCTGTACAGACTGTGTGCGAGACTAGGGTGGTATTGGGCTGTCCGTCATACAGAGAGAACAGCGGTTCCAACCAGGTAATCTGCGCGGCACCGTAGGGTTGGTCAGGGGTGGCGGCCTCAATGGCGCAGAGCGTCCAGAAGCCAAGGCTGTTCCTTTCCAGATAAGCCAGTGCGTTGTTGCCTTCCTTCGTCCGGCAGGCCACGATTTGAAATGACTTGGCATCATCCCCGACGGTGGGTTCCTGCATGGTATTGGAATAATCAAGTCCTTCCGCTGCTAAGGCAATGTCACGGCTGAAGGCCATTACCACAAAGAATCCGACGCACAGCGCAAGCAGGGCCAGCAGGATAACGGTTTTTCGGACCTTGTGTTTGTGCGCATAGGCTTCCAGAGCGGCCTGAAACTTAGCCCGGCGAATGTCTGCCTCCTGGGGCTTCTGGCGCTGCCGCATCTGTTCCAGCAGCCGCTTGCAGCCTGGGCAGGCATTCAGATGGGTGCGGACATAGGTGTTGGTCTCCCAACTGGTCAGTTCGTCACAGTAAGAAGGGAGCAGGTCAGTTACAATTTTGCAGTCATCCATAAAGATCCTCCATTCTCTCCTGAATTTTTACCTTGGCACGGTAGAAGGTGACCCGTGCCCAGTTTTCGGTTTTGCCCAGGGCCTCACCGATCTGCCGGAAGGAAAGACCCTCAAGGCGCATGAAGAACACCTGGGAACTGGGTGCTTCCAGCCGCTGGGCAGCCCGGTACAGTTCGGAGATCTGCTCTTTTTCCAAGAGAAGCTCCTCCGGGTCGGGGAATGCGGTGGGGAGAGGGGACAGCCTGCGGCTGCGAAGCTGCCGCTTGCGTTCGTTTAAGTACAGGTTGCGGCCGATGGTGCAAAGCCATGTGGACAGTTTGCATTGGCCATCATACCGCCGGGGGCGCTGAAAGGCTTTGAAAAAGGTTTCCGCCGCAAGGTCCTCAGCCAGTGGGATATCGCCGCAAAGGGAGAGGAGGTAGCCGTATACGATGGGATAATTTTCCTGATAGATGTCCTCCTGCGTCATAGGCGTGTCCCCCCCTTTTTCTCGTTCCTTCACTTATATAACAATCCAGCTGCGGTTTCGTTACAGGGAAATGGGAATAAATCCGGGCCGCAACTGCTGCCGCGGCCCGGATACATGATAAATCGAAATTATCCCTTTGAAACACGGCTTTCCCGGTCCTGGCAGGTAAAGAGGATCACCTGCTTGGATTCGGCTTCTTCGGTCAGCACATCCAGGGCCCTTGCCAGCCGCTTGTCGTCAAAGCGTACTAACGCATCATCCAGCACCAGGGGCGCGTCGGGGGTCAGCTCTTCTGCTACTGCCAGACGCAGGGAAAGATAAAGCTGGTCGATGGTGCCTTCGCTGCGCCACAGGGCGCTGTGCAGGACCGCTTCTGTATCGGTGCCGGCGTGAACGGTCAGATCCTCGCCCAGGGTCAGCCGGGTATAGCGGCCGTCCGTCAGCTGGCCAAACAGCTCCTGGGCCCGCCTGGAAATGCGGGGAGCGAAACGGCGCTGCAGCTCGTTGGCAGCCTGGGCAAGGGTGTTTTGGGCCAGTTCCAGAGCGCTGTATGTCATCTCCAGCTTGCTGATTCGCTGTGTTACGGCATCCAGTTCCTGAATCAGGGTACTTTCGCTGCCAAGGGTCTCCATCCTGCCCTGAAAGTGGCCCAGCTGCTGCTGAAGCTGCCGCTGTTCATAGGCACAGTCAGAAAGCAGCCGGGCGGTTTCCGCCTCCGTATAATCCATGGTATCCGGGAAATCCGGAGCAGGGACATCCTGGTGGGAACCGTTCAACGCTTGTACAAGCGCTTCGGCCCGGCTGCGCTCCCGGGTAGCCTGGGCAAGGGCATCCCAGGTCTCCCGGATGGCGCTGTAGCGCTGTTCGCATTCCGCAAGAGTGCGGCCGCCGGTGGCTGCGGAAATTTCCTGCCGGAGCCTGTTCATCCGTGCGTCCAGAGCCTGCCGCTGCGTTTGGTATTGGGAGAGGGCTTCTTCATAGACCTTTTGGGCATGGGCATAGCTATGAGCCGCGTCCACCCATTGGGCGGGGTCAAGGGGCTGGTATTGATAACGCAAAGCCCGCAGGGTGTTTTCACGCCGTCTGCGATCAGCGAACCAGCTTCTCAGTATCAGCAGCCCCCCAGCGATCAGCAGACCGCCTGCGGCTTTGAAAGCCCAGTGGGGCAAAAGCAGCCCGCCAATGCCCAGAACCAGAAAAAAAATAACATACCAGGGCAGGGGACGCCTTCTGCTGTCCTCAGCATAGACACGGGCGCTGGTTTCTGCCTGGGAAACGGCGGTATCGGGGTCTGTATCCCGGAATGCAGGAAGGACTTTTGGCTGTTGGGGAGCTTCAGGAAGCATTTGCAGCTCGATATGCAGGGCATCCTTCTGATCCCGAAGCTGCCGCAAACGGATAAACTGCCGATCTGCTTCGTCGGCAGAGGGAAGGGCTTCGCATTGGGACTGAAGCCGCTGTTCTTGCTCCTGCGCCAGAATCAATGCGGTTTGGGCTGCTGCCAGTTTTTCCTGATAGGTTTTGCTTGCGGCGTGTTGCAGGGCGGCTCTGTGATTCAAAAGGGCTTTATGGTGAGTTTCCAGATCCTCCAGCCGCTGCTTGGTCTGGACAGACTGATTCTGAAGCTGCCGCAGTTCTGCAAGCTTGTCCTGTAAATTCTTCTGCTGGCTCTCTGCCTGGGGCAGCAATCCGGTGCTGCGGTTTAAGCGGCAGCGGTTTTTCAGCTCCTTCAGCTTTTGTCCCAGCGCATCGGCAGTGCCGCTTTCATCGCCGGTGGTGACGATGGCGTTAAGCCTGCGGCGCAGGGTTTCGTCCTGGGTTACAGGCAGGTCTGTCAGCCGGAGGAATCCTGCGCGCAGAAAAACGCTCTTTTCCACACCCAGAAGCATCTGACCGCAGTTGGCGGCAGTCAGCTCCGGCACTTCCAGACCCGATTCTGTTTCGTATGCCCGGAACACCCCAAAGACACTGCGGCCCTTGCTACTGCGCTCAATGGTGATATCCCTGCCGTTCCAGTTCAGGTCGATGCGGCCTGCCATGGGCGCGCCGGACCAGGGGGCATAGCGCTCCTTGTCCGCAAGGGCGGTCTTGGTGGTGTGGACTCTTGTCTCAATGCCGTAGAGCATAGCCACCAGAAAGGCGCACCAGGTGCTTTTTCCCCATTCGTTAGGGGCGTGGAGAATATTCAGTCCCGGCTGGAGAGTCAGCGTTTCATTGTCCAGCTTACCAAAGGTGGCGGTCATGGAATAGATCCTCATGGCAGCTTCACCTCCCGGTTTTCCAAGATCCGGCGGGAAAGCTCTGCCGCCAGCAGGACCGTTTCCCGGGCCTCGTCGCCGGCATCTTCCAACTGCCGGCGCAGCAGGCCGAAGTACACGCCCTCCAGAGAATCCTCTCCGGCATTGGCCCATAGATCGATAGGCGGCTCGGTGCGGTCTCTTAAGATCAGGTTGGGGAACTGGGAAAACTGTTTTTCCAAAAGGGAAATATCCAGCGGCTGGCTTTCGCCGGTAAAGGTAACGCGGTAAAAATCACTGTTTCCCGCTGCGGGCAGCAGCCGGGAAAGGGAAGCGGCGGCGTCTGGGCCTGCGTTGCATTCCAGTTCGAAAAACCTGGGGGTATTTAAGGGGAGAAAATCAGTCTTGCAGCCCCGGCCGTCCAGTGTCACGATCAGAACACCTTTGGCATCCAGTTCGTCAAAGCCCCGGCCCATAGGACAGCCGGGCCAGGCGCACAGAGTATCGCCGGATAGGAGCTGCCCGCCCTTGTGGATATGGCCCAGGGCCAGATAGGTAAGACCTGAGTCACGGATCTGCTGCGCTGTCACAGGACAATAGGGAGAAGAAGGGGCGGTGGGATCGCCGTGGAGAACGCCGATGGCATAGGTTTCTTCACATTCTGCCCGGAAGCCGTCCAGTAGCCCCTCCGCTTCCATGCCCGTAAAGGCAGCACCGTAGATCCGGCAATCCAGATCGGACAGGGCGACGCTTTCCATACGGGACGAGGTGAAAATGTGCACATTCTCCGGCCACCGTTCCGTCAGCCATGGGCTGGCAGGGGAGAGGCAGTCGTGGTTGCCGGGAGCGATAAATACCGGAATTTCAGCTTCCGCCAATGCATCCTTTAAAGCTTTCAGACTTTCCGGGGTGTGCTTTCCGTCGAAGAGGTCACCGGAAAGAAGCATCAGATCGCAGCCCTCTGCCTTGGCAGCGGCGGCGATTTTGTGGGGAATTTCCAACAGCGCCGCCTTCAGAAGAGCGGTCTGTGCCTCTGTGCGGCCGGTGATGGGGGAGTCCAAGTGCCAGTCAGCGCTGTGCAGCAGCTTCATACAGATCAACCCTTTCTGCTTTGCGGCATAATCCGGTATCGGTGTCAATGGTAAACAGGACCGCTTCCAGCTTCGTTTCGCCCTCGGCCCAGCGGTAGCGCTCTGTCAGATCGCCCCGGAATTTGGCGATGGAGAGCTGGGGCTGGATGCCCAGAACGGAATGCTGCGGGCCGGTCATGCCCAGATCGGTCACATAGCCGGTACCCTTGGGAAGTACCTGGGCATCGGCGGTAGGCACATGGGTATGGGTACCCCAAACGGCGCTGACCCGGCCATCCAGCATATAGCCCATTGCCAGCTTTTCAGAGGTGGCTTCCGCGTGAAGCTCCACCAGAATGAGCTTGGTGTCCAGCTTCTTTAAGATCCGCTCCACCTCTAAAAAGGGGTTGTCCGGGGTATAGTCCATACCGCAGCGGCCGATCAGATCGATGACCGCTACCGGGCCTGCGTTGGTATCGTAGATGCCAAAGCCCCTGCCGGGAGCCTGGGGCGCGTAGTTGGCAGGCCGCAGCACCTGGGAACAGTCGTCCAGGTAGGGCACGATCTCCCGCTTGGCAAAGGTATGGTTACCCATGGTGATCACATCGGCGCCTGCGTCCAGAATGTCCTCACCCTGCTGGGGCGTCATACCGATGGCGGAGGCATTTTCTCCGTTGACGATGATGAAATCTGCTCCAGTCTTTCTTTTTAAATAACGCAGGCTGCGGCGTACCCGGTCAAGCCCGGGGTTGCCTACCACATCGCCCACTGCCAAAACCTTAAAATCCATAGTGATGCTCCTTGCTGATTATATAAATATAGTATATACCATTCAAGGCCGGGATTCAACGGCAAAAATCGTATTTGTGTCTCAAGGAGCGGTCATTGACTGAAAAAGACAAAAAATCCGGGGAAATTACCCCGGAAAATAAAAAATACGCATTGACAAAGCCAATGCGATGGTGTAGAATAATTACCTATACTGTGGGAGTATGCGTATTTTGAGAAATCTCATTTCATGCAACTATTCTAACACAGTTTGGAGCCGGTGTCAAGATGAAAAATAAATCTTCTGACAACTGGACCACGCGTATCAATTACACAACATTCAGGCGAAAGCCGAAAGAAAGGCTGTGATGATCCATATGGCAATGGTCAAGGACCAACTGTTTGGCAAGACCATGCGTAAGTTCTACGCAAAGTACCAGGAGATCCTGGAAATGCCCAACATGCTGAGAATCCAGAAAGACTCTTATGAGTGGTTTCTGGAAACTGGTCTGCGTGAGGTGTTCAAGGATGTCGGCGTGATCACCGATTTCTCCGGTAAGCTGGAGCTGAGCTTCCTGGATTACACCATGGAGGACAAGCCCAAGTACACCATCGAAGAGTGCAAGGAGCGGGATGCTACCTATGCCAAGCCCATCAAGGTCCGTGTGCGCCTGCGCAACACCGAGACCGACGAGATCAAGGAGCAGGAGATCTTCATGGGTGAGCTGCCTGTGATGACCAATGGCGGTACTTTCGTCATCAACGGCGCTGAGCGTGTTATCGTTTCTCAGATCGTCCGCTCTCCCGGTATGTACTACGGCCACGAGGTGGACAAGGCTGACCAGCATACCTACACCGCTACCGTTATCCCTTACCGCGGTGCTTGGCTGGAGTACGAAACCGACAATAACGATGTGTTCTGGGTTCGTATCGACAAGAACCGCAAGCTGCCCATCACCTGTCTGATCCGCGCTCTGGGTGTCAGCACCGACGAGCAGATCAAGGCCATGTTCGGTGAGGATGTCCGCATCCTGGCGACCCTGGAGAAGGATACCTGCAAGACCCGGGAAGAGGGCCTGCTGGAGATCTACCGCCGCCTGCGTCCCGGTGAGCCCCCCACGGTGGAGACTGCCCTGGCACACTTGGAAGGCCTGCTGTTCGATGCCCACCGCTATGATGTGAGCACCGTTGGCCGCTATAAGTTCAATAAGAAAATGGACATCTGGACCCGCCTGTCCGGCCAGACTCTGGCTGAGCCTGTTGCCGATCCCATGACCGGCGAGATCCTGGCTATGCCCGGTGAGCTGATTACCCGTCAGCGCGCCCATGAGCTGAGCGAAATGGGTGTCAACGAGGCCACTGTAAAGGTGGGCGACCGGAGCGTGAAGGTGTTCTCCAACGGCATGGTCGACATGGCCCGGTTCGTTTCCTTCGACCCCAAGCAGTACGGTATTAAGGAAAAGGTCCGTTTCTCCGTCTTGAAGGAAATGCTGGCCACTGAGGGCATCAACTGGGAAGAAGCCATCGCTGAGCGTATGGATGACCTGATCCCCAAGCATATCATTGTTGACGACATCATGGCCTCCATCAACTACCTCAACTGTGTTGCATTGGGTCTGGGCACTGCTGACGATATCGACCACCTGGGCAACCGCCGCCTGCGCTGTGTAGGCGAGCTGCTGCAGAACCAGTTCCGCATCGGCTTCAGCCGTCTGGACCGGGTGATCCGTGAGCGTATGACCGTGCAGGATCTGGACGCGGTTACCCCCCAGAGCCTGATCAATATTCGTCCTGTCACCGCTGTCATCAAGGAATTCTTCGGCAGCTCTCCTCTGAGCCAGTTCATGGATCAGAACAACCCCCTGGCTGAGCTGACCCACAAGCGCCGTCTGTCCGCTCTGGGCCCCGGCGGTCTGAGCAGAGAGCGCGCGTCCTTTGATGTTCGAGATGTTCACTACACCCACTATGGCCGTATGTGTCCCATTGAGACCCCTGAAGGTCCCAACATCGGCCTAATCAACTATCTGGCTTCTTTTGCCAAGATCAATGAGTACGGCTTTGTGGAAGCTCCCTACCGCAAGGTGGATAAGGCAACCGGTAAGGTTACTGACCAGGTTGACTACATGACCGCCGATGTGGAGGACGACTTCTATATCGGCCAGGCCAACGAGCCTCTGGACGAGAACGGCTGCCTGGCAAATGCCCGTATTTCCTGCCGTCACCGCAACGACATTATCGAAGTGGACCGGGAAATGATCGATTACATCGATGTATCTCCCAGAATGATGGTCTCCGTTGCTACCTCTTTCATTCCTTTCCTGCAGAACGACGACGCGAACCGCGCGCTGATGGGCGCGAACATGCAGCGTCAGGCTGTGCCGCTGCTGACCACCGAGGCTCCCATCGTCGCCACCGGCGTGGAGCACCGCAGCGCAGTGGACTCCGAAGTCTGTCTGAAGGCCAAGGGTGAGGGCACTGTCCACAGCGTCAGCGCTACGGAAATCGTTGTCAAATATGACGACGGTGAGATGTATACCCACAACCTTACCAAGTTTGCCCGCAGCAATGCCGGCACCTGCATCAACCAGCGGCCCATCGTGGAAGTGGGCGAGCGGGTTGCTGCTGAGCAGATCATCGCTGACGGTCCTTCCTGTGCCGACGGTGAGATCGCCCTGGGTAAGAATGTACTGATCGGCTTCGTTACCTGGGAAGGCTACAACTACGAGGACGCCATTCTGCTCAACGAGCGCCTGGTTCGTGAGGATGTCTTTACCTCCATCCACATCGAGGAGCACGAGACGGAAGCCCGGGATACCAAGCTGGGACCTGAAGAGATCACCCGTGACATCCCCAATGTAGGCGAGGATACCCTGAAGGACCTGGACGAGAACGGAATTATCCGCATCGGCGCCGAGGTTCGTTCCGGTGACTATCTGGTTGGTAAGGTCACCCCCAAGGGCGAGACGGAGCTGACCCCTGAGGAGCGCCTGCTTCGTGCCATCTTCGGTGAGAAGGCACGGGAAGGCCGTGACACCTCCTTGAAGGTTCCCCATGGTGAAAGCGGCATCGTGGTGGATGTGAAGGTATTTACCAAGGAGAATTCCGACGAGCTGGCCCCCGGTGTTACCAAGTCCGTCCGTGTTTATATTGCCCAGAAGCGTAAGATCTCTGTGGGTGATAAGATGGCTGGCCGTCACGGTAATAAGGGTGTTGTTTCCAGAGTTCTGCCTGAGGAAGATATGCCCTTCCTGCCCGACGGTACTCCCCTGGATGTGGTTCTGAACCCCCTGGGCGTGCCTTCCCGTATGAACATCGGTCAGGTTTTGGAGGTCCACCTGGGCTACGCTGCCAAGGCTCTGGGCTGGAAGGTTTCCACCCCTGTCTTTGACGGCGCCAACGAGAAGGACATCCGCGATACCCTGAAGCTGGCTGGCCTGCGGGAGGACGGCAAGACCGTTCTGTACGATGGCCGTACCGGCGAACCCTTTGACAACCTGGTAACCGTCGGTTACCCCTACTATCTGAAGCTGCACCATCTGGTCGATGATAAGATCCATGCCCGTTCCACCGGTCCTTACGCGCTGGTTACCCAGCAGCCTCTGGGTGGTAAGGCACAGTTCGGCGGCCAGCGTTTCGGCGAAATGGAAGTCTGGGCCCTGGAGGCTTACGGTGCTGCCTACACCCTGCAGGAGATTCTGACCGTCAAGTCCGACGATGTCACCGGCCGTGTCAAGACCTACGAAGCCATCGTCAAGGGCAGCAATATTCCCAAGCCCGGCGTACCCGAATCCTTCAAGGTTCTGGTCAAGGAGCTGCAGGCCCTGTGCCTGGATATCCGTGTGCTGGATGAAGCCGGCAATGAGATCGAGCTGAAGGAAGAGGACGACGAGGATGAGATCGTCTACACCGAGCATGAAACCGAGCTGGTAGCTACCGCCGATGAAGTGCTCAGTTCCGGTTTCGTCATTGACGAGGACAGCCCTGAGGATATTATGGATGTGTTCGGTGATGCGGATGCTGATGCCGACACCTACGAAGATTAAGGAGGCGAAAGTATGGCAGAAGCCACATTTGACGCCATTAAGATTGGCATTGCTTCGCCGGAGATGATCCGGCAGTGGTCCTTCGGTGAAGTCAAGAAGCCGGAGACCATCAACTATCGCACCCTGAAGCCCGAGCGGGACGGCCTGTACTGCGAAAAGATCTTCGGACCCCAGAAGGACTGGGAGTGCCATTGCGGCAAGTACAAGAAGATCAAGTATAAGGGCAAGGTCTGTGACCGCTGCGGCGTTGAGGTTACCAAGGCCAAGGTGCGCCGTGAGCGCATGGGCCATATTGAGCTGGCCGCTCCCTGCAGCCACATCTGGTACTTTAAGGGTATTCCCTCCCGTATGGGTTTGATTCTGGATATTTCGCCCAAGGTGCTGGAAAAGGTTCTGTACTTTGCGGCCTATATCGTTACCGATCCCGGCGACGCGCCTCTGTCCGTCAACCAGGTACTTTCCGAAAAGGAATACCGGGATATGCGGGAAAAGTACGAGGATGACTTCAAGGCCGGTATGGGCGCGGAAGCCGTCAAGGAGCTGCTGGAGCAGATTGACCTGGATCGGCTGTCCGAGCAGCTGCGGGAAGAACTCAAGACCGCTTCCTCCCAGAAGAAGCTGCGCATCGTCAAGCGTCTGGAGGTCGTGGAGGCTTTCCGGGAGTCCGGCAATAAGCCCTCCTGGGTGATCATGGATGTGCTGCCGGTCATTCCTCCGGATATCCGTCCCATGATCCAGTTGGACGGTGGCCGTTTCGCTACCTCCGACCTGAATGACCTGTACCGCCGCGTTATCAACCGTAACAACCGTCTGAAGCGGCTGATCCAGCTCCACGCGCCCGACATCATTATCCGCAATGAGAAGCGCATGCTGCAGGAAGCTGTTGACGCGCTGATCGACAACGGCCGCCGTGGCCGTGCCGTTACCGGTGCCAACAACCGGGCACTGAAGTCTCTGAGTGATATGCTCAAGGGTAAGCAGGGCCGCTTCCGCCAGAACCTGCTGGGTAAGCGTGTTGACTATTCCGGCCGTAGCGTTATCGTTGTCGGTCCTGAGCTGAAGCTGTACCAGTGCGGCGTGCCTAAGGAAATGGCCATCGAGCTGTTCCGGCCCTTCGTGATGAAGAAGCTGGTTGCCGACGGCCTGGCCAACAATATCAAGTCCGCCAAGAAGATGATCGACAAGGGCAAGACCGAGGTCTGGGACGCTCTGGACGAGATCATTAAGGACCGCCCTGTTATGCTGAACCGCGCGCCTACGCTGCACCGTCTGGGTATCCAGGCTTTCGAGCCTATCCTGGTGGAGGGCCGCGCGCTGAAGCTGCATCCCCTTTGCTGTACCGCCTTTAACGCCGACTTTGACGGCGACCAGATGGCTATCCATGTCCCCCTGTCCGCAGAGGCCCAGGCAGAAGCCAGAATGCTGATGCTGTCCGCCAACAACCTGCTGCGTCCCCAGGACGGTAAGCCTGTTACCGTGCCTACGCAGGATATGATCCTGGGTGCCTACTATCTGACCTATACCCGTTTGGGTAAGGCTGAGAAGGGCGCGGAGACTGTGTTTGTTACCGATGCCGGTGATACGGGCCTGCCGGTGGGCGAGATCGTAGATGCCGACGAGTTTGTAGCCGCTAACAAGAAGGCCAAGGCTGAGGGTACTGCTCCTGCCAAATTCCGTCCCATCCACAGTTATTCCAGCGTGGAAGAGGCCATCGCTGCCTATGCTGCCGGTGATGTGGGCCTGCACGCTCCCATCCGTGTGCGTTATGCTAAGGAGATCGATGGCGAGCTGCGCAGCCAGATCATCGACGCCACCGTTGGCCGCCTGATCTACAACGAGCCCATCCCTCAGGATCTGGGCTTCGTGGACCGCACCAATCCCGAGCACGCTTTCGATCTGGAAGTCAGCTTCCTGGTTGGTAAGAAGCAGTTGGGCAAGATCATCGACAAGTGCATCCGTGTCCATGGCTTCACCGTGGCCACTGAGATGCTGGACCGCATCAAGGCTCTGGGCTATAAGTCCTCTACCAAGGGCGCTATTTCTGTTTCCATCGCCGATATGGTGGTGCCTGAGAAGAAGTACACCCTAGTCCGTGAGGCTGAGGGCAAGGTCCTTGAGATCGAAAACTTCTACCGTAAGGGCTTTATCACGGAGGAAGAGCGCTACCGCCTGGTCGTCCAGCAGTGGGAAAAGACCACCAAGGATGTTACCGATGCCCTGCAGGGTAACCTGGACGAGTTCAACCCCATCTACATGATGGCTGACTCCGGCGCCCGTGGCAGCATGGCTCAGATCCGTCAGCTTGCCGGTATGCGTGGCCTGATGGCCGATACCGCAGGCCGTACCATCGAAATTCCCGTTAAGGCAAACTTCCGTGAGGGCCTCTCCGTTCTGGAATACTTCATTTCCAGCAGAGGCGCCCGTAAGGGCTTGACCGATACGGCGCTGCGTACCGCTGACTCCGGTTACCTGACCCGCCGTATGGTGGATGTTTCCCAGGATGTGATCATCCGTGAGCATGACTGTAAGACTAAGAACGGTATCTGGGTCGGCGCTGTTCACGACAAAAACGGCGATGTGATTGATACCTTCGGCAACCGCATCCGTGGCCGTTACCCCGTGGAGGATGTGATCAGCCCTGTTACCGGTGAACTGCTGCATCCCACTACCAAGCTGATGATGCCTGAAGACGCCGAGAAGTTTGAAAAACACGGTATCGACAAGATCTATATCCGTACCATACTGGGCTGCCGTGCCAGAAGCGGTGTCTGCGCCTGCTGCTACGGCATGAACCTGGCTACTTCCAAGGAAGTAGACCTGGGCGAAGCTGTCGGTATCATTGCCGCCCAGTCCATCGGTGAGCCCGGTACCCAGCTGACCATGCGTACCTTCCACTCCGGCGGTGTTGCGGGTGACGATATCACCCAGGGTCTGCCCAGAGTTGAAGAACTGTTCGAGTCCCGTAAGCCCAAGAAGATGGCTCAGATCTCTGAGATCACCGGCGTAGTTTCCATCGACGATACCCACCGTACCGCTCTGCGTAACATCACCGTTACCGCTGAGGACGGGGAGGTGAAGGTCTACGAGGTGCCTTACTCCGTAGGCCTGAAGGTTGCCCACGGCAAGGTCGTTCAGAAGGGCGAACCCATCACCGATGGCGCGCTGTATCCTCAGGATGTTCTGCGGATCTCCGGCGTGGAAGCTGTTCAGGATTATCTGGTTCAGTCCGTACAGGCTGTGTACCGCCAGCAGGGCGTTGAGATCAACGATAAGCACATCGAGGTTATTATCCGCCAGATGATGCGCAAGGTCCGGGTGGAAGAACCCGGCGACAGCACACTGCTGACTGGCACCGTTGTGGATACCTTCGAGTTCGAGGATGCCAAGGCTGCCGTCCAGGCCCGGATCGATGCCGGTGAGGAGGATCTGAAGCTGCCTACCGCAGCCGCTATGCTGCTGGGCATTACCAAGGCTTCTCTGGCTACCGATTCCTTTCTGTCTGCCGCATCCTTCCAGGAAACTACCAAGGTTCTGACCGACGCCGCCATCAAGGGCAAGGTAGACCGGCTGGTAGGTCTGAAGGAGAATGTTATCATCGGCAAGCTGATCCCCGCCGGCTCCGGTCTGATGGCATACCGGGATTACCAGCCCGGTGTCACCCCTGAGGCACGGCTCCCCGAGGAGACTGCTGAGGACGCTGTTGACTGATCAATCATAAAAAGGCCGCCTTGGCGGCCTTTTTTGCGTGCGGAAAAGACCGCACAAAATACACAAAAGAAAAATAGGAAAAATGTAGAAAATAACCATTGCACCTTTGGAAGTTTTGTGTTATGATACTACCATCCCAACGAATGCGGTCTACTCCACAAAATAGTCCGCATTACGAAAAAAAGGAGGAAAAATATCCGTCTGGCTCACGGTGCGGCAGTGTGGAGACCTGTCGTAAAGCCTGCGCTGTTTTACCCGGTGCAGGTAAGGGCATACGCGAGGATTCGGTATGCTTAGAGTCGTAAACAATGGCAAGTTTGACCCTGAAGAACATCAAGAAGATCTACCCCCACAATGGCGACGAAGCCAAGCAGGCCAAGAAAAAGAAAAAGAAGAATCATGACGAGCCTGAGAAGGAAAAGGTAAACCTGCAGGTTACCGAGCAGGGTGTCGTTGCGGTTCAGGAGTTCAACCTGGACATCGCCGATAAGGAATTTATCGTTCTGGTCGGTCCTTCCGGCTGCGGTAAGTCCACCACTCTGCGTATGATCGCCGGCCTGGAAGAGATCTCCGAAGGCGAGCTGTACATCGGAGAGCGTCTGGTCAATGATGTGGCCCCCAAGGACCGCGACATCGCCATGGTATTCCAGAACTACGCTCTGTACCCCCACATGACTGTTTATGATAACCTGGCATTCGCTCTGAAGCTGCGTCACGCGCCCAAGGACGAAATTGACCGTAAGGTCAAGGAAGCCGCTGAGATCCTGGACATCACCCAGTACCTGGGCCGTAAGCCCAAGGCTCTGTCCGGCGGTCAGCGTCAGCGTGTGGCCATCGGCCGTGCCATCGTCCGCGATCCTCAGGTCATGCTGATGGACGAGCCTCTGTCCAACCTGGACGCAAAGCTGCGTAACCAGATGCGTGCTGAGATCATCAAGCTCCGTGAGCGTATCAACACCACTTTCATCTATGTTACCCACGACCAGACCGAGGCTATGACCCTGGGCGACCGTATCGTCATCATGAAGGACGGCTTCATCCAGCAGATCGGCACACCTCAGCAGGTCTTTAACCATCCCTACAACCTGTTCGTCGCTGGTTTCATCGGCGCACCTCAGATGAACTTCTTCGACGCCAAGCTGAACAAGGAAGACGGCAAGTACTCTGTTTCCTTGGGTAACTACACTGTAGAACTGTCTGAAGAAAAGCAGGCAAAGCTGGCTGCCAATAATGTGGAAGCTCAGGAGATCACTCTGGGTGTCCGTCCCGAGCATATTGCTCTGGCTGAGAGCGGTGTCGCTGCCAAGATCGATGTCAGCGAAATGATGGGTTCCTCTGTCCACCTGCATGTCAATGCTGATGGCAAGGATGTTGTTATCGTCGTTTCCACCATGAACATGACCGGTGCTGAGTTGAACGCTCTGTCCATGGGTTCTGCGGTGAACTTTGCTTTCGGCGGCAATGTTTGCCATGTATTCAGCAAGGAGACCGGAATCAATCTGGAAGCCTAAGCTACATACAAGTTAAAGCAAGAGCCTGCCCTCCGGGGCAGGCTTTTTTGTTGCCTTGGAACCTATATGTTTCGTAAGTTTCGATAATTACAAAGGTATATTTCTTTGCAGAGAATGGTAAAAATGCTTGACATACTAGAGGAAATATTGTAATCTTAGGTCTATATTAGGGATGATTTTTGGAAATACGGATAGCGGTTTCGAAACAATGCGAAACACAAACGGAACAAATATGAATCCAATTCCATAAACTGTTGATGATCCTTTGAAGGAGCCTACGACTATGCGTGAGAGCGGCGTGCTAATGCACATTACATCTTTGCCCGGAAAATACGGTGTGGGCACTATGGGTAAGCATGCATTTGCGTTTGTTGATTTTTTGAAGAGGGCAGGGCAGAGCTGCTGGCAGATCCTGCCCCTGACCCCTACCGGATACGGCAATTCACCTTACCAATCTATGTCTACCTTTGCGGGCAACCATTACCTGATCGATCTTGAGCTGCTGGCAGAGGAGGGCCTGCTGACCCGGCAGGAGCTGGATGCCGTTGACTGGGGCAATAGTGAGGAAAAGGTGGACTTCGGCCGTCTGTATCATAATAAACTCAATGTGCTGCGCAAGGCATTTGTACGGCACGGAGAAACCGAAGAATTTGCTCGGTTTAAGGCAGGAAACGACTGGTGGCTTCCGGGCTTTGCCGCATATATGGTTTTGAAGGACCACTTTGACGGTAAACCCTGGTATCAGTGGCCGGATGAACTGCGGCGGCGGACGGTTCCGGTCATTGATGCCGCGGTAAAATATGCGGGGTATGAGGGTTATCAGTTTTATTGCTTTGTACAGTACCTGTTTTTTAAGCAGTGGGAGGCCCTGCGGGCCTATGCCCACGAAAATGGTATTTCAATTATTGGAGATGTTCCTATCTATGTTCCGCTGGACAGCGCTGATGTGTGGGCTGATCCGGAACTGTTCCAACTGGACGAAGGGCTGAATCCTACGGATGTGGCCGGTGTCCCGCCTGATGGATTCACTGACGATGGCCAGCTCTGGGGAAATCCCCTGTACCGGTGGGAGATACACCGAAAGGACGGCTATAGCTGGTGGCTGCGCCGGTTGGGGGCAGCTGGCAGGCTCTATGATGTGGTCCGGCTTGACCATTTCCGCGGTTTGGAAAGCTACTGGGCTGTTCCCTATGGAAATGCCACTGCCCGCAATGGCCGTTGGGTCAAGGGACCGGGCATCGATCTGATCAAAGCGGTTCAGAAGGGACTGCCCCGACTGCGGCTGATCGCAGAAGATCTGGGTTATTTGACCGAAGAGGTCCTTGCGATGCACTCTGCCGCGGGTTTTCCGGGTATGAAGGTTCTTCAGTTTGCGTTTGATTCCCGGGAGCCCTCGGATTACCTGCCCCACAATTACACAGCCAATACGGTGTGCTATACCGGCACCCATGATAACATGACCATGGGCCAGTGGTTCGATACCTGCCATCCCGGGGCCAAGGCCTACGCGGCGGAGTATATGAACTTGAATGAGCAGGAGGGGTTGGTCTGGGGTGCTATCCGCACTGCCATGGGAAGCGTATCTGACTTGTGTATCATCCCCATGCAGGATCTTCTGGAACTGGGCGGCGAGGCCAGGATGAATTTTCCCGGTACAATGTCTGATTCCAACTGGACATGGCGGGCAAAAGATGATATAATGACCGGTAGTTTGGCCCAAAGGCTTTATCGGCTTACTGCCCTTTACGGCAGATTGGGAAATCAAACCGACGCTGACAGCCATCCGGCTGTTTGATATAGAAGATTGGAGAAATGAACATGACTTATAATTGTCTGAACATCGTGAAGTGGACCGAAGCGCAGCTGAAGTACACCTACGACGTGTCCCTGCGTGAGGCTACCCCCCAGGAGCTTCATGAGGCTCTGGGCCAGGCTGTAATGATGGCCATTAGTGACACTTGGAGCAAGTGTAAGAAGATCCGTGAGCATCAGCGCAAGGCCTATTATATTTCCGCGGAGTATCTGGTGGGCCGCCTGGTCTATTCCAACCTTTACAACCTGGGTATTCTGGACGAGATGAAGCAGCTCTTTGCAGAACGGGGGGTGGATTTGGCGGTTCTGGAGGATATCGAGGATGCCGCATTGGGTAACGGTGGTCTGGGCCGCCTGGCAGCCTGCTTCTTGGACAGTGCCGCCTCTATCAATGTGCCTCTCAGCGGCTACGGCCTGCGTTATAAGTTTGGCCTGTTCAAGCAGAGCTTTGACGCAAACGGCAGCCAGAAAGAAAATGCCGATGACTGGTCCAAGTACGGTGATCCCTGGTCTTACCGCCGCTACAACCACACGGTCAAGGTTTCATTCCCCGACCATACGGTTTTGGCCGTTCCCTACGATGTACCTGTAATCGGCTACGGTACCGACAATGTGGGTACGCTGCGTCTGTGGCAGTGCGAGGCCGAGGAGGAGCTGGACTTCAGCGCTTTTAACGACCAGGATTACCTGCGCGCGCTGACCCAGAAGAACAAGGCTGAAGATATCACCCGCGTTTTGTACCCCAATGACTCCACATGGGAAGGCAAGCGCCTGCGCATCAAGCAGCAGTATGTGCTGTCGTCTGCGTCTTTGCAGGATATGATGCGTGTCTATAAGAATGTCCACGGCAACGACCTGAGCCACTTTGCGGAATACTATGCTGTACAGCTCAACGATACGCACCCTGCTATGTCCATCCCTGAACTGATCCGCCTGCTGATGAAGGAGGGTATGGACTTTGATCAGAGCTTTGCCATTGCTCAGAGGACTTTCTCCTACACCAACCATACTGTTATGGGCGAGGCACTGGAAAAGTGGCCTCTGGACCTGCTGGGCAGTGTAGTCCCCGAGATCGTGGATATTATCTGCCGTATTGACGCCAAGCTCAGGAGCGAACATCCCAACCTGTTCATCGTAAAGGATAATACCGCCCATATGGCTAATCTGAGTGTCTATGTGGGTACCTATGTCAACGGCGTTGCGGAGATCCATTCTCAGATCCTGAAGGACGACTGCTTCCGGGAGTGGTATTATGCCTTCCCTGAACGCTTCCAGAATAAGACCAACGGCGTGACTCCCCGCCGCTGGATCGGTCTGTGCAATCCCGAGCTGACCCAGATGATCAAGTACCGGGTCGGCGGCGATTTTCTCAAAGATCTGGACCGCCTGTCCAAGCTGAAACCCATGATCGACGATGATATGGTACGCCAGTTTAACGCGATCAAGCGTCAGAAGAAGGAACAGCTTTGCAAGATCATTGCTGAGAAGGAGGGCGTGCAGCTCAACCCCGACTTCATGTTTGATGTCCAGGTCAAGCGTCTGCACGAGTATAAGCGCCAGCTTCTGAATGCTCTGAGCATCGTGGATATCTACTTCCGACTGAAGGACGGCAGCCTGCGTGACTTCACACCCACTGTCTATCTGTTCGGCGCGAAGTCCGCTCCCGGCTATGCCCGCGCCAAGGCGGTCATCCGCTATATCAACCGTATCGCCAAGATGATCAATAACGACCCCCAGGTCAATGATAAGCTGAAAGTGGTATTTGTCCAGAACTACAACTGCTCCTATGCTGAGCATATCATCCCCGCTGCTGATGTTTCTGAGCAGATTTCTCCTGCTGGTACGGAAGCATCCGGTACGGGCAATATGAAGCTGATGCTCAACGGCGCTGTGACCTTGGGCACTCTGGACGGCGCCAATGTGGAGATCGTCAAGGAAGCCGGCATGGAGAACAACTATATCTTCGGCCACACCGTTGAACAGATCAACGCTGCGAAGGACAGCTATCGGGCCCGGGGTATCTACGAGATCAACGACCGGCTGCGCCGGGCTATCGACACCCTGGTGGACGGCACTGTCCCCACCGATGACGACCAGAGAGAACTCTACCACTCCCTGCTGGACGGCACCCACTGGCATAAGGCGGACCACTATTTCCTGCTGCTGGACTATGCGTCCTACATGGATGCAAAGCTGCAGGTCAACCGGGACTATGCGGACCGGCTGAGCTTTGGCCGCAAGTGCCTGATGAATATTGCCAGCGGCGGCAAATTCTCCTCCGACCGTACCATCCGCCAGTATGCTGAAGAGATTTGGCACATTGAACCGATTCAGTATTAAGTATAAAAAGCGCCTTGCTGATGCAGGGCGCTTTTTGCATAAATCAACCGGCACTGCTTTTCGCAGCGCCGGTTCTTGTTATCTCTGGTATTCAAATACAAAATCGTAAATATCCACGGTGTCGCCGTCTTCGATGCCCATTTCCTCCAACCGCTTAAACAGGCCGCACTTGTGGAGCTGGGTGTCAAAGTAGTTCCGGGATTCGTAATCATCAAAGTTAATGTTGACGATGAGCCGCTCCAGCCATGTGCCGGTAATGAGCCAGGTGTTGCCAAGATGCTCAATGACCAGTTCTGTGGGATCTCCGGCTTCCACAGTGGGCGCTACATACTCCGGTTCGTAAATGGTGACAGGGGGGAGGGTGCGCAGCTTCTCGGCTACAACACGCATCAGATTCCGTGTTCCCTGGGTGGTGCCTGCGCTGATCTCGTACAACTCGATGCCCAATTCGTCGCAGCGCGCTTTCAGCCGCTGCAGGTTGTCGCTGCCGGGCATCAGCAGGTCTGTCTTGTTTGCAGCTACGATCATGGGACGGTTGCTCAAGTCAACACTGTAGTCGTGCAGTTCTGCGCAGATGGCGTCAAAATCCACTACAGGGTCCCGACCCTCACTGCCGGAAACATCCACCACATGCACAAGCAGGCGGCAGCGGTCAATGTGTCGCAGGAAATCGTGACCCAGGCCTGCGCCCTCGGCAGCGCCCTCAATGATGCCGGGAATGTCAGCCATGACAAAGGAAACGCCTTCGTCAACATAAATGACACCCAGATTGGGGAACAGGGTAGTGAAGTGATAGTTGGCGATCTTGGGCCGCGCATTGGAGGTAACACTGAGCAAAGTGGACTTGCCCACATTGGGGAAGCCGACCAAACCCACATCGGCCAGCAGTTTTAATTCCAGGATCACATCCCGCTCTTCACCCTTCAGGCCTGCCTTTGCAAACCGGGGTGCTTGCCGGGTGGGGGTAGCAAAATGGGAATTGCCCCAGCCGCCCCGGCCGCCCTTGGCAATCACAAAATCCTCACCAGTGGACATGTCGACAATGATCTGATTGGTTTCCGTGTCCCTGACTACAGTGCCTCTGGGTACTTCGATGATCAGATTCTCGCCCCGCTTGCCGCTCATTCTTTTGCCTGCGCCGTTTGCGCCGCACTGGGCGGAATACTTGCGCTTGTAGCGGAAGTCCAGCAATGTGGAGAGATTGTCGTTGACCCGCAGGATGACACTGCCGCCATGACCGCCGTCACCGCCGTCCGGTCCGCCGGAGGCCACATATTTTTCCCGGTGGAAGGCAACGGCACCGTCACCACCCCGGCCACCGATTACGGTGATTCGTACTTTATCAACAAACATAAGAATTCCTCCTGGTGTTGCAGTGGGAAATAGACATGGGAAAAAGGAAACATACTTTCATCTTTCCCATATCTGCTTCCGTTTAAAAAGAGGGCTGTCGCAATGTTTGATTGCAACAGCCCTTCCATAACTATGCGCTTAATTACTGTGCAGCGTACACGGAGCACTGCCGGCGATCCTTGCCCTTGCGCTCAAATCTGACGGTGCCGTCAACCAGAGCAAACAGGGTGTCGTCGCTGCCGATGCCCACATTGACACCGGGATGGATGTGAGTGCCTCTCTGGCGAACCAGGATGTTGCCGGCCAGAACGAACTGACCGTCAGCGCGCTTCACGCCCAGGCGCTTAGCCTCGGAATCACGGCCGTTCTTAGTGGAACCGCCGCCCTTGTGGTGAGCGAAGAACTGAATACCAATCTTCAGCATGGTGTTACACCTCCAAAACTTCGATATAATCTGGATAATCTTCCCGCAGGCTGATCAGAGTCAGCATCATACCGGAGAGAACTGCCTGAACAGATTCTTCCTCATCGCAGGAAGCGGGGAGGGTCAGGGTGATACGAGCCTGCTCGTCCTTGACCCGGACCTTGGCCTTTGCGCCGCACACATCATTGATGGTGGCTTCGGCCATGGTCACGACAGCGGAGACAGCGGCGCATACGATATCGGCGCCAGCTTCGGCATAACCGCTGTGACCGGAGATGGAGAATCCGGTGATTCTGTCATTCTCGGTAAAAAATTCGCATCTAGTCATAATTACAGTGCGATCTTGGTGATTTCCACCTTGGTGTAGGGCTGACGGTGGCCCTGCTTCTTCTTCTCGCCCTTCTTAGCCTTGTACTTGAAGACGGTGATCTTCTTAGCCTTGCCATTCTTGACAACCTTACCCTCAACAGCGGCACCCTCCACAACGGGAGCGCCGATCTTGGAGTTTTCACCATCCAGCACAGCCAGGACCTGGTCGAACTTTACGGTAGCTTCAGCCTCGGCCTCCAGCTTCTCGATGTACAGGACATCACCCTCGGCCACGGTGTACTGCTTGCCACCGGTTACGATAACTGCTTTCATTTCTTTTTCACCTACTTTATATTGTGTAGTCTCGCTCTGAAGGCGGGTGCGCTGGGCGCACCAACTTAAGCCCATTCGATGCGGCTCGCCTATTTTATCATGCCCCTATAGAAAAGTCAAGCACTTTTCATAACTTTTTCTTGCGTTTTCGCCGGGGTTTTGCTATACTGGGCAGCATGAAAAGCAAGAAACTGCGCAATGCTATTCTGGGAGGTGACTGCCTTGAAAACAAAGCATTGGATACTGGTGCTGGGGGGGATCGTGCTGATCTGTCTGGCGCTGAGCGCTATGCTGCTGACAGGGGGAAAAGCAGAGTTTGCCCAGGTCTATTCGGATGGAAAGCTGCTTTACACGCTGGATCTGCGTATGGACCAGGAGCGGACAGTAGAGAGTGGATTTGGCACCAATGTGATCACGGTCAGCGGCGGAAAAATCGCCGTGACCCAGGCAGATTGTCCCGATGGCTACTGTATGAAGCGGGGCTTTTGCAGCGGCGGCGCGCAGATCGTATGTCTGCCCAACCGCCTGGTGATCCGTTTTGCAGGAGACCAGGGGATCGACGCGGCGGCAGGATAAATATTTTGAAATTTCTAGAAAAAGGGCTTGACAAACTGCCTCTTTCTCGTTATAATCATTCCTGCGTCTGGACGATTAGCTCAGCTGGCTAGAGCATCCGCTTGACGTGCGGAAGGTCATAGGTTCGAGTCCTATATCGTCCACCAAAGACACCCCGTTATCCTTAACCGGATGACGGGGCTATTTTTATGCCCGGAAATGGAAGAATATACAGAGAAGAATGCAGGATGACTATGTGCGGCTTGACCGCACATAATCATGCTGCATGAGAAAATACGAAAAAGCACACCCCCGGATGCGAAGCTGCTGCTCGCCTCCGGGGGTGCTTTTCGTTTCTAGAGGTCAATCCTTCATGCCCTTGTTAAGTGCCTTTTGAGCAGCCTCTGTCTGGCTGTAGGCCGTCATTGCATCGGCGAGCTTGTTCAATGCTGCCATAAACTCCGGAACGCCGGGAGCATCCACGCCTTGTTCCGCAATCTGCTTGTCAATCTCTGCCAACTGTTCTTTGAATGCGACCATCTTCTGACCCACATCCTCAGCCGTGGTGTATGTCCTGTCCCGCTGCACAATGATGTCAATAGGCATCCCATACAAATGCGATAACCGCACCAAGATTTCGATAGGCGGCTCGGTGCGTCCGCTTTCGTATGTGTTGTATGTGGTGGCCGGGATGTTGAGATGGGCAGCTACCTCTTTCTGGGACAGCTTTCTGGCCTTTCGTAATTCCTGGAGCACCTCCGCTGTCATAATCTTGCGTTGCTCGACGGTAAACTCACCCTTGTATGCAAGCTGCATTTCTTCCATGTTGATACGCCCTTTCATTGCAATCTGCAATTATTGTAACTGCTTGCGATGCAAGATGCAATAACTATTTCATTGCATACTGCGTTTTGAGCGCAAATAGAGTTGACAAAGAATGCTAATAGTGATAAAATCGCAGATAGAGAGGGAAACGCAAATTGAGATGCGGTCGGGTGCGATACGGAGATGCGAGAGCGAAGCGGCTCGCATGGGAGCCGACGGAACGCACCCCAGGCAGCGCACCCAGGTTGCCTCGGCGGTCTTGCCCAGGTAAGTAGATGCAGACACCCCCTGCCCAGGTGCGACACCACCCGGCTACCGATGCGGGCGGCTGCACCTCAAGTCACCGACCACCTTCATGCGCACCTTGTCCACTATGCGCCCCTGCGCCCAGGTATCGACCACCACCCGGCTGCCCTGCGAATGCACGGTACAGCCCCCGCTACTTGACTATAGGTCATATTTTACTCACCCCACCAGGAAAGGAGGTTTCCCCGTGCCCAACTTTAGAATTGCGGAGCATGATTTGTTCGACTACAACAAGGGTTTCTTATACCGCTACAATGACCAGGTTTCCAAGCTGACAGTATGCGCCAGGGTACGCAAGCCCGGCTATGAGCTTGCAGACGGATGCAGAGAGTTCACCCGCAAAGGTGAAGCAGGGAACGAGGAAAAACTCCCGGAGAATATCCGCCGTGCCAAGAGTAAGGTATTCGAGCTTGCGCTCTGTAATGACTTCGCCTACTTCTGCACCCTCACATTCTCCCTGGAGAAAGTGAAAGACCGCTACGACCTGGAAGGCTGCATGAAGTCCTTCGCCAAGTGGCTGAACAACTACAACTACCGCAAGGCCGCTGCCTCTGTGCAGTATCTGCTTATCCCCGAGCCTCACCAGGATGGCGCATGGCATTTGCATGGCCTTGTTTCCGGCATCCCGGAGGCAGACCTCCGGGAGTTTCAGCTTGACGAGCATCTACCCACCCATATCCGCAAAGAGCTTGCCAAAGGCCACCAGGTGTTCCAATGGACGGCCTACGACAAGAAATTCGGCTACTGCACACTTTCTCCCATCCGCTCCACGGATGCGGTCAGCAAGTACATAACCAAGTATGTCACCAAGGAGCTTGGCAGCTCGGTCAAGGAACTGAACGCCCATCTATATTACCGCTCCCAGGGTCTAAAGCAAAAGGAGCTTATCTACTCCGCTCCCGACGTTGTGCTGCCCGACCCGGACTATACCGGGACATACTCCAAAATCAAGAACGCAACCGCCCCGGAGCAGTTGCTGCACTACTTCACACTAGAGGAACAGGAGGTGGACTATGACGCTTCGTGAATGGATACCCACATGGATGGATGCATACAAGTTCGGCACTATCAAGGAGCGATCCTACCACCAAATAGAGCTACTTGCACGGAAATTCCCGGACGATCTGATGGACATGGAGCTTGCGGACATTAAGCCCATGCACTTGCAGAAATTCGTCAATGAGTTCTCCAAGGGCGCATCAAAGTCCTACATGGACAAAATGCGGGTGCTGCTTCATGGTGTATTCTCTGCTGCCCTGGACAATGGCTACATAGACCGTGACCCATCAGCAAAGCTCCGCATCCCCCTTGTCATTGAAAAGCCCAGGGAGAGCTTCACAGAGGACGAAGCACAGAAGATTATCACCTTTGCCATGCAGTACCGCTACCGCCGGGTAGCTGTAGCCGTCCTGGTGCTACTGTTTACTGGCATACGGCGAGGCGAACTTCTCGGCCTCAAATGGGATGACATTAGCGATAGCACCCTATCCGTCCGGCGTGGCGTGTTCCAGGTAGGTGGCAAAGCAATGGTGGAGGATTACAAAGCCAAGACCTCCAAGAGCTTGCGCACCTTGCCCCTCATGCCGGAAGTAGCTCACCTGGTGCAAACCCTCCCACATTGCGGCGACTTTGTTTTCGGTACAAGCTCCGGCACTCTGTGGCATCCCCGGAACTTCTCCAGGGATTACGGCAATTTCTTCAAGGCTCTCCGGGAGGAATACCCGGAAGTTCGCAACTTGTCTGCCCACTGCTGCCGTCATTCCTTTGCAACCCTCACCCTGGCATCCGGCGCAGATGTGCGAATTGTGCAGCAGCTCCTGGGACACTCCGACATAAACACTACTGCCCGGTATACTCACCCGGACATGAATATTATGCAAAAAGCCGTTTCCGGGATGCGTGATGGGCTGTTTCCTCCCATTACGGACACTTCTCGCAAATCTCGATGACTGAGCTTGACGTGCGGAAGGTCATAGGTTCGAGTCCTATATCGTCCACCAGAATGAAAAGTCATCCCAATCGGGGTGGCTTTTTTCTTATGTCAAGCGGCACACCGCTTGCAGTGGGTCAGGTCATAGGTTCGAGTCCTATATCGTCCACCATATATGAAAAATCCGAACTACTTCACGATAGGAAGTGCGTTCGGATTTTTTGTTTATATCAAAGACATTACATATTGATGCTACAGCCCAGAGGAGGATAACCCTCTGGGCTGCATACTTATTTTCAGCTAAATTATAGACGGATATGAAAATTGAATGTCAAAAAGT
>JAZKYA010000041.1:0-6797 GCA_045611945.1 Faecousia sp.
CAGAAGGCCTTTTTCTGTGGGGATTCTGTGCAAGATTGGTGTCACATTATTGTCAGTTTCGCCATCTTGTTTTTTTACCCTTACCCCTTATAATATAATTATCAAAATATGCGCCGAGGAGTGTAACTATGAAGGAATTTATGGATAAGGATTTTATCCTCCAGACTGAAACTGCCACGCCTCTGTACCACGACTATGCTTGCAAGATGCCTCTGGCAGACTATCACTGCCACCTGAGCCCCAAGGAGATCTTCGAAGACCGCCGTTTTGACAATCTGGTGGAAGTATGGCTGGGTGGCCAGAATCCCGACGGCAGCTACGCCGGCGACCACTACAAATGGCGCATGATGCGCTCCAATGGCGTTGAAGAGGATTATATCACCAGCAACAAGCCTCCCTACGAACGGTTCCTGAAGCTTACCGAGGCGCTGGAAATGGCCATCGGCAATCCCATGTACCACTGGTGCCACCTGGAGCTGCAGCAGTTCTTCGGTGTATACGAGCCGCTGACTGTAGAAAGCGCTCCCCGGATCTGGGAACACTGCAACAAGCTCCTGCGTGAGGACCCGGACATGACTGCCCGGGGTATGATCCGTAAAGCCAATGTTGCCTTTATCGGCACCACCGACGACCCCATCGACACCCTGGAATGGCACGAAAAGCTGGCGGCTGATCCTACCATGAAAGCCATTGTGGGTCCCTCCTACCGTCCCGACAAGGCAATCAACATCCATAAGGGGGGCTGGCAGGCGTACATGGCACAGCTTGCTAAGAGTGTTGGCAAGGAGAGCCTTCCCACCATGCAGGATGTGCTGGATGCCCTGGTGGAGCGGCTTGAGCATTTCAAGGCCCACGGCTGTAAGGCCAGTGACCACGGCCTGGACTATATCCCCTTCCAGGACTACACCCTGGAGCAGGCTGACGCAGTCTATCAGAAGGCCCTGCGGGACGAAAAGCTGACGGCCGAGGAGATCGACGGTTATCAGACTGTGATTATGCTGACCCTGGGCAAGGCCTACCACCGCCTGGGCATCGCTATGCAGCTCCATTATTCCTGCCTGCGCAACAACAATGAGCGGATCTTCAGAATCATGGGACCCGACACCGGCGTGGACGCCATCGCCCAGAATACCTGCGGCGGCAATATTGCCCGGTTCCTGTCCGCCCTGGATCTGGATGGCCAGTGCCCCAGAACCATCCTCTACTCCCTGAACCCCGCCGACAATGCCCAGTTGGGTACACTGATCGGCTGCTTCCAGGACAGCTCCATCCCCGGCAAGATCCAGCACGGCTCTGCCTGGTGGTTCAATGATACCAAGTCCGGCATGGAGGAGCAGATGAAATCCCTGGCCAACCTGGGCCTGCTGGGTAACTTCATTGGCATGCTGACTGACTCCCGCAGCTTCCTGAGCTACACCCGTCACGATTACTTACGCCGTATTCTTTGCAACCTCATTGGCAACTGGGTGGAAAACGGCGAGTACCCCAATCACGACGCTTCCCTTAAGAAGATCGTAGAGGGTATCAGCTTCAACAACGCCGCCCGCTATTTTGACCTGTAATTGGATGTAACAAGGGCGTGTCGCAAAATACGCGAAATCCATAATAGAATCCGTAGGGGCGACGATTCGTCGCCCGCGGGCGGCCATTGGCCGCCCCTACATCCGCAGGATGTAAACATTTCCATAGTTTTAGGGACTGTTGCTTTATTTTGCAACAGTCCCTTTATTATTTCAGTGACAGGTATTTTTCAAAATACCTCCTGCCGAATTCCCGGCAGGCTTCGGAATCAAAATGCAGCCCGTCCGGCTTCATGGTCAGACCCTCAGAGGAAGCAATGGCACAGTGGGGAACTTCTGCCGCAAGCTCCCGTAAAATGGCATTGAGCCGTCTCTCCCGGCCCTGGGTATTCACCCGCTCAGTAAGCTGCCAAGGCAGTTCTCCCAAGACCACCGGCACATGCTCCGCTCCCAAATCCTTGCGCAGTTGGGTAATGATCCGCAAGAAGCGGTCCCGGTAGGCATCCACCGTTTCATCCCGAATGCAATCGCTTTCTCCCTGGTGCCAAATGATCGCTTTTAACTGGCTTGTCCGCTGGGCAAGCCTTGTCTGCATGAACGCATGATCATACAGCAGCCCGCCGGGCATCCATTGGCTGATCTCCGTACCGCCGTCGGCGCAGGGGATCAGGCCAACCGGACTTTGAAAATGGCGGGCATAGGAATCGGCAAAGCTGGCAGCCAGGCTGATTCCGCTGCGGAAGCGGCCCTCAAAAATCCCCCGGTCTGGGTTCACCGGTTCACACATGGGCTGCCAGCGGCCCATGCGGAGCATGTAGCACAGGGGATTGCGGATGGGCTTGACCTGTCCCAGGTCGCCCCGCCCGGCCATATTGGACTGGCCCAGCATGAGAATGCTGCTGACAGCATTTTCGCCCATTTGGGCTCCGTCACCGAACATAAGCGATCACCTCCGCTGCAAAGCTGTAACATTTTAGAAAGAGAACAGCTCCTCCCCGGTTTTCTCTCTCAGCCGTGTACCGTACTCACTGACGGAGTATGCCTCTGTAAAGCGGGCATTCTGTCCGGCCTCAATGTAACTCTTTGGGAGCCCATTGATGCGCTTCTCATCACCGGGGGACTGTATCTGTCACAGAGAGTATACCACGGGCACCCCGCAAATGCAATCATTACTTACAACCCAGAATCGCTGATAGAAACAGTCACATCAAAAGAAGAGTGTTTCGCCACCCCGTATGCAATAAGTTTGCTTGTTATGGCGGAACCATACATCTGTCGCGGTCGGGTTCTCAACAATGCATCCATCCACACTCACGCGAAGCGCCTCATACGCTTTCACATAGTCGTAAATTTCGATATTCGTCGCATACCAAATATCATCCCGGTTTCCAACATATGCGGCAAATTCCTCTATGGCATTCCAGTTATCATCGATATCGAATTCGTAGCTGTGTCCCCAAAGGTAAAACATCCAGTTCTGTGATATGTACTTGGGCACATCCTCTACAAAGTGTCTTGCCAATTCCATAAGCCGTGGATTGTTGTGATGGCATGTTGGATGCAGTGTCAGCCAATTTTCAGGAAAACAAAACTCTTCCGTTGAATTTGTAGTGCGTCCGTAACTGAATCCACAGTCAGACACAGCTTCCACAATCATCTTATCGTATATGCCATTAGGGTATGCCATGCCTCTGGCTAATGTCCCGTACTGTTTTTCGATATTCCTCCGGTCCTCCAGCAGCTCCATCAACACCTGCGGTTTTTTAACCGTTCCATATGTGGATGTGTTAATGAATGCACTGCAACTTCATGGCTAGATTTTCGATACAGGCTCTGTGCTTCTGACAATGTCATGCGTCTCTTGGATTGCTTCTGTACAGCACTTTCTTGCAAATAACATCCTGTATTGATGTTGAATGTACACTTGATGCCATTACGGTCAAGAATCTCTGCCAGACGGATATCCTGTATCACTGCATCATCATAGCTTAGCGTCAACACTTTTGATTTTCCGTCCTTTAGCTTCATAAACATGGTGGTCCCCCACTTTCCTATCCTATCAATGTACAAGAAACGGTCTTTGCGAAATATCAATCCCGTCTTATGCAGCGAAGCTTTTTATCCAATTCACAGAATTTTTCATCGCTGAAGTATTTTTGTAGTATCTTGATTTCATCCAAGCGCTTTTTACTCGTTACAGGGCTGCTTCCCCACACATTGATTCTGCCTATGGTATGTACTCTCTCTCCCAGGGGCATAGAATCATTACTCATGATCCAGTCCCGCAGGATCTGCGCACACTCTTCGCTTTTGCACAGTTCTCCAACCAAAAGTTTTGTGTGGTATCCCCGCTGGCCATCCACATCCCTGTTTTGAATATTGCGGACGGTAGCGGCACGGCAGCCAGCGTTGAGCAGATAGTTGATAATCACCCAGTTTCGGTATTCGGTGAAGTCGCACTTCTTTTCAGGCTTTTTCAGCAAGATCAGCAGTTCCGCATCGGTGTAGGTTTCCTTTACTGTGTCTTTCTCTTTGATGTTGGGGATGCTGACAGATGTTAGCCCCTCACGGCTTGCCCAGTTCAGGAATGTGTTGATAACCCGCAGATAGGTAGCCACGGTGTTGTGAGCCAACCCCGCCGCCCGCATTGACACCACCATACTTTCCAAGTGCCTTTTGGTGAGGGAGCAGAACGGCATCCCAATGTCAAGGTGTTTGGATACGCTTTTCAGGTGTAGGTGGTAGTTGCGAATTGTGGTAGCCGATACACCCTTTGATGTTTGAGAAATGATGAAAGAAGTATAGACTTCTTCAAAGGTTTCGCTTCCCTGTTCAGGAAAGTAGATTTTTGAACGCATTTGTAGACCGCATCCTTTCAGTAAAATGGCTGAAAAAGGATGCGGTCTGACTTCGTGTATAAAAACAAGAAAAAACCCCGAAACTCAAGGAGTTTCAGGGTTTTGGAGCTGCTAGCCAGATTTGAACTGGCGACCTCATCCTTACCAAGCATTCGAGTGGCTTCGCCCCTCTGGTGGATGATTCAATCACAGTCCAAAAACCCAATCTTCTCAATGGTTTTCTTGTTTTGCATTATAGATGAGGCTTATCCCTGTCACAAGAGTTTGACCTCATCCTTCACTTTTTTGTATTATAAACCAGATCAAAGCATAATTCAATCAATTTCTTAGCTGTTTTCATACAACTACGGACAAGGAAAGCCTCATCATTTTAACATCTTTTATTAACTGCGAAAGTTGACCCCTTAGATGCAAGTTGGTCAGACCCGCCACCTGCCTGAGCGAGCCTATTTTAGGCTCGTTTTTTCTTTACCTTTCAGGAATAACCAGTCATCTGAAAACGACAGACTTTCAGAAAAGTATTATATAATAAAGGCACAAAGAGAGAGGAACACAACACCTCACTCAAAACTAAATTTGGGCCGTGACCTACCACGAGAAAGAGGATTATTATGACTATCAATTTCCACTCCAACTCCATCGAAATGACCAAGAAGTTCGCAAAGGCCGCTTCCAGATTCGGCTCCGACGAGTATAAGGCTCTTCAGGAAGCCCGCAAGGACTACCCCACCTTCAAGATCGTCACCGTCAGCCGGAAACCCGCCACACAGAGAGATACCTACAAGGGTCTGACTTATGAGTACATGGAAATGTACATCCAGAAGCACGACGATGAGCAGAAGTCCATCATGGCTGAGTACCTGATGCTGAGAGGTATGACCGACGAAGCAAAGGAAGCTCTGGCTGAGTCCTGCACCTATCTGGAAATGCGTGCCTGGTTCCTGGCTAAGTTCCCCGCAATCGCAAACTTCCATGAAGCTCGTGGTAAGTTGCTTGCTTCCTAAAAACAAGTGCCATTAAAACGACAGGCTTTTGAAAACGCCTGATATAATAAGACCATAAAGAACAGGACAGCAGTCCTGAAAAATAAAAACAAAAATTGGAGGAAATTACAATGAAAATCAACTTTTACTCTCAGGTCATCGAGATGACCGCCAAGTTCGCAAAGGCCGCCGCTAAGTTTGGCTCCGACGAGTACAAGCAGCTTCAGGAAGCTCGTAGAGACTACCCCAACTTCAAGGTTGCAACCGTTACCCGCAAGGCTACCACTCAGAAGGAAACCTACAAGGGATTGACCTACTCCTACATGGAGTCCTACATCAAGGCTCACGATGATGAAAACAAGTCCATCATGGCTGAGTACGAGATGCTGCGGGGTCGGAGCCAAGAGGCGCAGGAAGCCCTGGCTGAGGGTTGTAGCTACATCGAGATCAAGGCATGGTTCCTGAATAAGTTCCCCGCAATCGCAGAGTTCCACAAGAAGGGTGAAGCGCTTCTGGCAGCCTAATAAACAAAACAACACCGAAATTGGAGGATAAAGAAATGAAGAACGCATTGTACATCGATTTTGCTAACGACAAGATCGTCATGACCACCACCTTTGCTAAGAAGTGCCAGAACACCGCAAGTGCTGAATACGCTCAGCTTCAGAGTGTGCGTCGGGACTACCCCCCCTTCGCAGTCACCACTCGCAAGATCAAGTCCAACCCCAACAAGGAAACCTATGCAGGCCTGACCTATGAGTACATGAGAAACTACATCATTACCCATGCGTCCGATGAGACTCGTGAGAAGGAAGTTGCTGAGTTCGATGAACTGATCCTTATTTCCAAGTGCCAGACCAAGGCAAAGCGTTACCCCACTATCAAGAAGTGGTTCCTGGTCAAGTATCCTGCAATCGCCAAGTTCGGCATGGCTGCGGATGCTGAAGAACAGGGTGAAGATCCCAAGAGCCAGACTGTGATCCCAATGCCCGAAGCTCAGGCTGCTAACGAGGCAGCCTGAGCCGAAAGGAGGAACTAACGATGGTTTTATCCGACCTTGACATGATGGTTGAGTCCATCCTGATGCTCATGGACGAGCATGGTTACAAGCTTGCGGACGGTCACTGCTTGACACCTGACGAGGTAATCTCCATGCCGGAGACCGAGATCATTTCCCTGTTTAACCAATGTTACGGAAGGGGCTGAGAGCCTTGGAGAAGTCAATCTTTTATCGGGAGTGGCTGCCGCTGCCAAAAGCAGAGTTCAACATTCTGGCGATGCTTGCGGAACAGGGCGGTTCATTCAGCGGCTGCTACTCCGATATGTGCAGATACTTAGGTGTAACCCCACAGAACCGCAACAGGCAAGCCCTTCGGGCTGTCATTGAAAAACTAACTTCAAATGGCTTTATTACACACGAAAGCCAGGGCAGAACC
>JAZKYA010000042.1:0-3347 GCA_045611945.1 Faecousia sp.
GATCAACTGAGCAAAATTCAGGACAGAATCGCATTTGACCCCTATTTTTCGATGTTTACACTTTCCTGTATGCGAGATTCAAGACCGTGGTTCCATATATTTAATATTGATCCGAGAAAGCCTATGATGCAATTCAGAATGTCTCCGATGCAGTACAAGAGTCTGCTTACGCGGTTTAAAGACATTATTGATAAGCTGCCGGAGGACTCTATCGGCCGTAGGATCGTTGTTATCGACAACTGGAACGAATGGTCTGAAGGGCATTATGTAGGACCGCATTTGGAAAATGGTTTTAAGTATCTGCAAGCAATCCGGGATGTTCTTACGCATCGGGATAATCTACCGGATTACCGTGTTCCCGAAATGCTGGAATTCGGCCCGTATGAGTCGTGATAATAACGGAGAATCCCAACTAAACAGAAACTTTTAATATAAATCTTAGGAATATTCAAATAGTGTTTTATAGCATTAAAACGGAGATTTTGTTATGGATTTTTCAAATAAAACGGCGCTTGTAACAGGCGCTGCTTCCGGAATGGGATTATTGTTTTCACAAAATTTCGCTGCCCTCGGCGGCAATGTGCTGATGTGTGATGTAAACAATGAAATACTGCAGGAAAAAGTTTTGGAGATCAACAAAGCCGGCAATGGCCGCGCTATTGGCGTGTTATGCGATGTGCGTAACTATGCGCAGGTTTGTGTTGCGCGGGACCGTGCAGTTGAAGAATTTGGAAGAATTGACGTTTTGGTAAATTTTGCCGGTGGATATGCTGTGAGAATGCAAAAGGTGGATCAGGAAAAATATTTGGAATTTCCGGATGTGCCAATGGATATTTTTGATTGGGGAATAGATGTCAATTTGAAAGGACCTTTTTATTTTGCGCACGCTGTGTTAAAGCAAATGCGTGTACAAAAGAGCGGACTGATTCTCAATATTGGTTCAATCACCGGGGAGGAAGGAGATGCTTATGGCATGGACTATCCAACCGCAAAGGCCGGCATTATGCACGGGCTGACAAAATCCATCGCCCAGTTCGGCGCAAAATACGGAATCCGGTGTGTTTGCGTATCCCCGGGACCTGTGCTTACTAGAGCAGCTATGGCAAGTATGAAAACGCTTTTGGGCAGGGCAGCAAATCCACAGGAGATCATTGATTTGTGCTTGTTTTTGGCCTCCGAAAAAGGACAATTCATTAACGGAGAGAACATCATGATTGACGGTGGCAGAAACGCTATGGTCCGATGGCGTGAATAGCGGGAGCAATCGAAGCAGTGCAGACATTATCCTTGAAGCATCTCAAGAAATTTTTATCTAGCCCGAGGGGAAAGGTTTTATAAACCTTTCCCCTCAAAAGCAAGCAATTGGAGAAACGGAAATTTTCTCTTTAGGAATGTCTGCTTTTGTTTGTTGCGAGAGCATTTTGGTTATGCTACAATAAAAATACAAGTCATATATTGCGCATTCCAGCGCAAGGAAATCAAGAAGGAAACGGTATGAAATATCCCCCTAATGCCAAAGCAGTAATTGATGTAACAAAGGCGCCTTATTTTTGCGACAATACCGGAAAAACCGATTGCACGGAGGCTTTACGCCGAGCAATGGATGATGTTTTACGTCCCAATGTCGACGGAATCCAAAAAGCTATGGACAAGCTGAACGCAAGCAGTGATCCCAACTATACCATCAGCTTTGAAATTCGAAAGAGTGATGGCGTTTTGAATGTAATTTTCCCAGAGGACTTGGAAACTGCAAAAATACTGTATTTCCCAAACGGTACATATTTGGTCAGCAATACCATCGCACACAGCTTGGAGGATTTGAGAAATATTCTCAGCGGAAATCGCGTTATGGAAATTAACCGTCAGATCTATATCCACGGTGAGAGCGCAGAGGGAACGATTATTCGCCTGAGGGATAATTGTCCAGGATTTGGCTTTGGCGAGCAAAAGCCGATTATCTCCTATACGCGTATGGAAAAATCCAATATTGCACAGACAAATAGCATTGCAGATATTACCATTGATTGTGGAAATGGTAACCCTGGTGCAGTAGGCCTCCATTTCTATGCCAGCAATTCCGGTGCAATTCGCAACGTTCGTATTCGAAGCTCTGATCCTGAGAGACGAGGCAGTTGCGGTTTGCTACTGGCTGGAGATATGGAATGTTTTGTGAAAGATCTCTCCGTCGCCGGTTTTGACTACGGCGTGATGGTGAATAATGTAGCACGTCCGGTTAGCTGCGAGAACATCCGTTTGGAGAAGCAAAAAGTTACAGCTTTTTTGATTAAGGACTCAAATGTTTCGATTTGGAAACTGCTTACCCGTACAGAGGTAACGCCTTTGCGGGCAGAGGGTTCCCGGTCAATGGTTACAGTGCTGGACGGCAAACTTCTGGAAGGCGGAAGCTTACAAAGAGGTATTGTGATTGCTGCAGGAGAAACTTACTTACGAAACGTAACCACCCAAGGGTATCGATGGCCTTTGATCAAGGGCTCTAACTGCGATCATTTTGACCCATATATCGAGGAATTTTCGACAGTAGATCACCCATATGGAGCTTGGGCGGGCGGGAAATACAGCCTGCGCCTGCCTTTTGAGGAGACTCCTAAAGACGAGGAAATTGAAAACTGGGATGACTGCGCATATGTAGATGATTTTGGCGCGGTAGGTGACGGTCTTACCGATTCTACCGAAGCCATCCAGCAGGCGCTGAACAGCGGGAAGCGGTATGTTTTCTTTGGCACTGGACATTATTTGGTGACCGGAACGGTCAATGTGCCGGCTTCGGTTCGGATGATCGACTTTATGTTCTGCGATTTCTATGCCGGAGAAGCGCTGCAAAACAGCCACAACACAGGTTTTCTTAAGATCTGCGAGGATAGCCCTGTGCCTCTTACTCTGCGGCAAGTCTTTACTTGGGAGAAATTCTTTGGCTACTTCCGTTTTGTGGAACACGCCTGCCACAGAGACCTTGTGATGAAAGACCTGCATACCCAGTGCGCCGGAATGTATTTTAATACGGTAGAGGGGGGCAGAGTGTTTATTGAGAACTGCGCCTGCACGATGGGCGGAGGGGATTTCTGCGCAGTGGAACCCTTTGCGTTCCACGGACAGCGAGTGTGGGCCAAAAACATCAACCCCGAACGAGGCGATGTGCAGATCCTGAACGATCACTCCGATCTTGTGATTTTGGGAATGAAGACGGAATCATGGGAGGGAAGAGGCGCTACCACAGCTGTCCGAAACATAAATGGAGCAAGAACAGAGTGCTTTGGACACTACGCTGGAATCGGTGGATTGGGTGTTCCTTTGTACATCAATGACAATTCTGACCTTGCCGTATTTGC
>JAZKYA010000043.1:0-3147 GCA_045611945.1 Faecousia sp.
GCTCCCCTACCAGGCTCGCTGACAATATCTCAGCGACGGGTATCATTATACACAGACGATGCCCTTTTGTCAAGGCTTTTTTTGCAAAAATTTCAATGAATTTTTTGTCCGGAAAAACAGGGTTTTTCCGGACGTTTTCCCTTATTTTACAGACTTTTCAGGATCGTTCCAACATCATCCGGTGTAAACTCGTAAACCGTATCGCAAAATTGACATTCAACCGGGAAATTCGTTCCCTCTTCCATAATTTCCTTCAGTTCCTTTTTACCAAGGCTGATAAGCGCCGCTGTTACTCTTTCGCGGGAGCAATAGCAACGGTACTCCACCTCAGTAGTCTCCATAAACAGTACACCCAGGTCACCGAGCACTGCGCCTAATATCTCCTCCGGCGTCATTCCCTGCTCAAGCATTGCCGTTACTGCGCCTGCTTTACGAATTCCGGCTTCCACTGCAGAAATAACTTCATCCGGAGCGCCGGGCAACAGCTGAATCAAGTAGCCGCCTGCCACCTTTACCGATTGATCCCGGTCAACAAGCACACCAAGTGCGCAAGCAGTGGGCGTTTGTTCACTCTGGGCAAAATATGCCGTTACATCGTCACCTATCTCACCGGATACAAGGGGCACGGAACCCACATAAGGCTCTTTCATTTGCAGATCACGGATAACGGTTAACGTACCATCCACGCCAACCGTTGCGCCAACATCCAACTTCCCGGGATGTTTTTCAACCAAAGGAACATTGGGGTTTGTAACATAACCACGGACATTGCCAATAGGATCGGATACACATACAATAGACCCAATCGGTCCGCCGCCTTTGATTTGCAGGGTCATAGAACCATTCTCCACTTTTTGCATATTGCCCATCATAGATGCAGCAGTCAAGGCCCGGCCGAATGCCGCAGTTGCGTTCGGTGTGGTTTTTTGAATCTCAGCGCCACGGCGCACCAACTGTGTAGAACGAATGGCTACAACCTTCACAAAACCGTCCATTGTCAGTCCACGCACTAAATAGTCCTGCATTTTACTTTGCCCTTTCTTGCCTTAAAGTAGATTCTCTGTTCGCCTTCTGCCGGCGCTTCAAAACGTCTGTCGGCAAACACTTCAATATTTGTAAATCCAGCATCTTTTAAAAATTGCATTAATTGCTCTTGGGAATAAGCATACTCCTCATGAATCTCACAGCTTCTTCCCCAAAGCTCACCGCGTCGCTGGAAGATATCCATTCCGTAGGTGCAGATATTAGTTTCCTCATCGAATTCGCCACGCCAGACGCAATATACATCATCGTCCTCGTCTAAAAACACTTCTCCGTCCATCGCCCGAAGCTTATACGGTGTGTTTACATCAAAAACAAAGCAACCACCAGGATTTAAGGCTTTATAAATGCGTTTAATAGCCTTTTGGCAGTCCTCCGGGTCAGTAATATAGTCTAAGCTATCCAGTGCGCACACCGCAAGGTCTACGCCCTTCGGAAGCAGCAGTTCGGTCAAATTCTGGCAGACAAACACAGGCGGATTTTCTATGCCCTCAATTTTACTGGCGGCTATGCACAGCATCTCCTCTGAGAGGTCCACACCGACAGTACGAATCCCTCTATCTGCGAGCCGGACTGTCACAGAACCAGTACCGCAGGCAAGGTCAACAGCCGTTCTTGGGGAGAGTCCTTCCCTCTTTAATATTGAAAAATAGAAATCGACCACAGCGTCGTAGTCCACATCATTGGTCAGACGGTCATAGCTTTCCGCCAAAGCAACATATGCGTTCATAAGTTACCTCATAAAAAACATCCCGGGCACTGCCCGGGATGCCCTTATTTATTTCTTATTGAAAATGTCGAGTACATCATCGATCTCGGAAATGTCGCCAATTGCGGCAGCAAAACCGGTCTTGGGCTTAGGCTCTTCCTTGTGGTCAAAGCCGGTAGCAATAACTGTAACCTGAATTTCATCCTCAAGGTCCTCGGAGTATGTAGCACCGAAGATGATGTTTGCATCGGGATTTGCAGCCTCCTGCACGATGCCGGCAGCAGTTTCTACATCATCCAATGTCAGCTCAGAAGAACCGCAAACATTGACCAGAACACCGGTAGCGCCGTTAATGGATGTTTCCAGCAGAGGACTTGCAACAGCAGCCAGCGCAGCCTGTTCAGCCTTCTCACGGCCAGAAGCAACACCAACACCCATATGGGCACGGCCAGCATCCTTCATAACTGCAGAAACGTCAGCGAAGTCAAGGTTGATGATTACACGCTCAGAGTAGCCAACCAACTCAGAGATAGAAGCAACGGCCTGCTTCAGAACATCGTCAGCAATACCGAACGCATTGGCAAAGGTAATCTTCTGATCAGTTACGTACTTCAGACGATCGTTGGGAATGATAACCAGCGAGTCAACACGGCCGCTGAGAGACTCAATACCTGCATCAGCCTGACGCATACGGTTTGCACCCTCAAACTTGAAGGGCTTTGTCACAATACCAACGGTCAGTGCGCCAGCCTCACGAGCCAGGTCTGCAACAATAGGTGCAGCACCGGTACCTGTACCGCCGCCCATACCGGCAGTAATAAACACCATATCAACGCCTTCCACAAGCTTTGCGATCTGCGCTCTGCTTTCTTCAGCGGAAAGCTTGCCAATCTCGGGCTTGGAGCCTGCGCCCATACCGCCGGTGAGCTTTTCACCGATCTGCAGCTTATTGGGGCAAACAGACTTGTTAAGATCCTGCTTATCCGTGTTAATTACCACAAAATCAACACCATTAACACCGGCACCAATCATACGGTTAATAACGTTATTGCCGGCGCCACCAACGCCGATCACCTTAATTTTAACTACTCTCTCCTGAAATGTATCAGCCATACAAACGTCCTCCTATGTATCGTCGGCAGAAGATTATCCGCCCAATTTATAATGCTACTTTTCCATTCTACCTTGAAAATACCATTCGGTCAATAGAAATTCTTCGAATTTTGAAAAAAATTATTGATATTTTACAGAATTATCCAAAAGATTTGTAGTAAACCTCGTCAGGCCATGTGGTAAAACTGGCATCCAGCACGCCTGTTTCATATGCGCCAAGCTGATGAATAGCCTGAACAACGGAGAAGATTTTTTTGGGAATATCGTCACTATTTCCCAAGAGA
>JAZKYA010000044.1:0-13644 GCA_045611945.1 Faecousia sp.
CGCCCGCCTGCGCCTCTATTGCGCAGAATATCCTTGTGCGCAATGTAGATATTGATGGATTGCAGGCCGAATTGATCGGCGGCGGCTGCAATCTGGGACAATCGATGCGCTATATTAAAGACTTTTCGGGTGTATCCTTGGATTATGAGGAGGCATATCCGAATCCGGAGCATCGCAGCTATGCCGTTAAAATTCAAAACCGTTCAAATGAATTTACCGGAAAGTAATGGGTCCTACTTGACCACAAGCAGAGGGTTTCATCCTGGGCGTCGGTGCAAAGATGTTCACGATAGCTGGGCCTGTGATCGTTTACGGCACAGTAGCCAGCGTGGTGTATGGTGTAATATATTGGGTTAGCACATTGATTTAAAACATAGCTTCTTTTCTGATTTCAAGGGGTGTTTTGCCTGTGTGTACCTTTAAAACTTTTCTGAAATATGAGGTTGAACTGAAGCTTAATTCATCGCAGATTGCTTGAACAGATTTATCGGTAGTAGTAAGAAGATCCTTTGCTTTAAGGCAGCGGATTTTTTGAATCAGTTGGTTGGGTGATAAAGCGCTTTCTTGATTAAATATATGATACAACGCCGATTTACTTATCAGACAATGCTTTGCCACATCTGAAACGCTACAATCCAAATGGTCATATATATACTGTTCAGCTTTTTCAATTATCTCTCTTTTAGTATTGTTTGGGTTGTGTTCAAGGATTTCTGATATTTCTGATAAAACCGAATAAAAGCAAGCAATAACTCCACTATCAACAGTTGTTTTTATTGGTATTTCTTTAATCTTTTTCTTGATATTATCGTTACAGTTTATTCTTTGAAGTACAAACTGTTTTGATTTTGCTTCAGGAAAGTGATGAAATCCAAAAGAAAGGAGTTTTATATCATCCTCTGAATCCCAATAGGATTGATACGGCAATCCTTCAGGAATGTAAAAAACATCGCCGGGTGAAAGTTCTATGGTTGATTCCTTTGAAACGATTTTGCCATACCCTTTTAACATAACGGCAAGATAATGATAGGGCGAACCTGCTCTGTTGTCGGTATATTTACCTTTGCTAAACACTAAACTGTTAAAGCAAAAGGTTTGCATTAAATTATACATTACCATATGATATCTCCCTTATTTTAAAGACTATATTACCTTATTGTTTACAGTATAGTGTGTTGTTAATGCTGCTGTCAAGGTGTAAAATAGAAAAAACAAAGAGGTATTAATATGGAAAAGAGAACGATTGTTTTTACAAAACCCTGTGTTGCAGAATTGGTAAAAGGCGAAATCGAAGCCCCGTCTACCGATGAGGTTCAAGTAAAATTAGCAGTATCTACCATAAGCAGCGGTACTGAAAGAGCCAATCTTGTTGGTGACCCAAACATTAACCCTAACGGTGCAGGAACGGTCAAATTCCCAAGAACATTAGGTTATAGTTCATCCGGTGTGGTTACCGCCGTGGGAGATGGTGTAACTAATTTAAAGGTTGGGGACCGCGTTGCTATGTTGTGGTCAACACACTCTGAATATATTAATATTAATGCTTGTTTTGTACACAAGCTACCTGATACGGTTTCGTTTGAAGATGCCGCAATTTTTCATATATCTATTTTTCCGTTGGCTGCAATAAGAAAGTGTCGGCTTGAAATAGGTGAATCGGCTATTGTTATGGGTATGGGCGTGCTTGGCCTTTTGGCTATTCCACTTTTAAAGCAAGCGGGTGCAGTGCCTATTATTGCCGTAGATCCTAATGCTGAAAAGCGAGAAAAAGCATTAGCTATCGGTGCCGATTATGCCCTTGACCCATATGCCTCCGATTTTACCGAAACTGCAAAAAAACTTACCGACGGCGGTGCAAAAGTCGGAATTGAGGTAACGGGTATAGGTGCAGGTTTAGACGGGATTCTTGACTGTATGGCAAAATTCGGTCGCGTTGCATTGCTCGGATGCACCCGCAGCAAAGATTTTACCATTGATTACTATCGCAAGGTTCATGCTCCTGGAATCACTTTGGTAGGTGCCCATACCAGAGCACGCCCTGAGTTAGAATCTCACGGGGGTTGGTGGACACAAGCCGACGATATTAAAAGCGTTATGAAACTTACAGAAATGGGACGTATAAAATTTTCAAATATGGTTGAAGAAACCTACTCTCCTAAAGAAGCTCGCGAGGTTTATTGCCGACTTGCAACAGAAAAAGTATTCCCACTTGTTCAATTTGATTGGAGAAGATTAAAATGAGAAAAATTAAAATAGCGCAGATTGGCTTGAATCTGTACAGTCACTCAACTGAAATTTGGGATAGTATAACCAAGCAAAATGATTTGTTTGAGGTTGTGGGATATGTGTTGCCCGAAAATGAAAAGGAACGAATCTCCCACAAATATGAAAAGCTTAGTAATTACAAGCAATTATCCCTTGAAGAAGTTCTAAACAATCCCGAAATTGAAGCTGTCACAATAGAAACCGACGAAATATATCTTACAAAATACGCTTTAATGGCGGCAAAAGCAGGCAAGCATATACATATGGAAAAGCCCGGCGGTATAAACCTTTATGACTTTGAAGAGCTTGTTAGCATTATGAGGAAAAGCGGCAAAGTTTTTCATGTAGGTTATATGTACAGATATAACCCTTTTATTCACGATTTGATAAAGCGTGTTAAAAAGGGCGAGTTGGGTGATATCATCAGCGTTGAGGCACAAATGAACTGCTCACATCCCAACGAGCTTCGCCAGTGGCTTAAGGAATTGCCCGATGGAATGATGTTTTTTTTAGGTTGCCATTTAATTGACTTAGTATTACAAATTCAAGGCAAACCTAAATCTATCACCCCTTATAACAAGAGTACCGGAAAGGACGGCGTGGTTTCAAAAGACTTTGGTTTTGCTTTGCTTGAATATGATAACGGCGTATCCTTTGTAAAAACTACTGATTGTGAAACCGGTGGTTTTAGCAGACGTCAGCTTGTGGTAATAGGCACCAAAGGCACTATAGAGCTTAAGCCCTTGGAAAGTTATGTTAAAGACGACTTGCTTTGCACCCATAGGGTTGAGTGCTTGCTGACGAATAGCAACCCCGCAGAACGCACTCAATCCAAGCCATTCAACCGCTATGATAATATGATAAAGTCCTTCGCAGAATACATTTGCGGCGAAAAGGTTAATCCATATTCACTTGATTATGAATTGGAGTTGTATAAAACTATTTTAAAGGCCTGTGGAAAGGATCATTTAATATGAAAGCCATACTGGTAAATAATGACAAATCTTTAAAATGGAACAACTGATGAACGCAGGTGCAAGCGGATTGGCAAGCGTGGTTATTCCTATGGCAAAGGCCTTTGGTATTCGAATTATTACCACTGTGCTTACCGAAGAAAATGCGGCCAATATAAAGTACCTTAACGCCGACAGAGTGGTGGTGACAACCAAAGAAAATGTAGCAGAGGTATTAAAAGAAGAACTAGAAAAAGGTCACCCTGTTGATGTTGCTATTGACTGCCTTGGCGGTTAAATTATGGGTAAATGTATTCATTATTTGCGTAACGGCGCTCGTTGGATAATGATAGCGGCACTTGCAGGACAGAGAACCGAAATCGACCTAAAGAATATTTATGTTCGTAATGTTCGTATCATCGGTTCAACACTTTGTTTACGCGCTCCCGAAATTATAGCGCAGATTTTAGCAGATTTAGTTCAAAATGTATGGCCAAAGGTTGAAAATAACGAAGTAAAACCAACTATTTATAAGGTTTTACCCATTCAAGAAGCCGAGACGGCGCATGATATTCTCTATAAAGGACAGAATGTCGGCAAGGTGGTTTTAGTTGTAAATTAATGGGTCCTAACATGACGCAAGCGGAAGGATTCATTCTCGGCGTCGGCGCGAAGATGTTTACAATAGCAGGCCGATCGTGTGTGGGGTCAGTGCCAGTGTGGTGTATGGATTGATATACTGGATAAAAACGCTATTCTAACAAAAAGGCTTGACTGAACCCAGTCAAGCCTTTTACATTGTATTTACATATGCCCGCCTTCAATCTCGGCAGTATTTTTTCCGTGGATAACAACAGTTCTGTCTTCCGGTATATAGGAATCGGGAAAATGGATCATAACATTTTCTTTTTCAAGTTTTGCTTGCAAGCTGCGAATGTTTACATCGGAAACGGATGTATTACCTTTAACCGCTAAGGTGGCTGCCTCACCTGCAGCCTGACCGGTGAGAATTGCGGGAGGTATTACCCGCAGAAGATCCCAACCATAGCCTGTACCGTCGGCACTTCTACCGGCAGTGATGATATTGGGGAAATCTCGCCTGGTCAGTGCGCGGAGGGGCACCTCAAACAGATGGTCTCGGTGCTCGAAATCATTAATCGCACAGACGGAATCGTCAAAGTGGCGGTAGGCATCTGCTACTTTTAGAGAATAGTCACCCTTAATGTGAGCAGTGGTACGGAATTGAGGCATACCAGGAGTTGTCACAATTTCTCGCGAGTTTCGGTCCGTATCCTTGAGTTTTTCGAGTATAAGCAGATGGTTTCGCACGATATAGTCTGTAACTTCTTCTGCGGAAAGTCCGGACCACCGGGGGACATCACTGGGCTGGTTATCCCCGAACAGGTTAATGTTTCCACCGCTGAAAGTGATGCAAGCATGCCTAATATTTTCTGTTTCTATTACACGCTTACAGGTGTCGAGTGTGATCATTTTTGCAGAAAAAGTGAAGAAGTTTTCACCGCTGACAGTGGGAATACCACCGCGGCGCAGAACATCGCAATCACCGGTGGTGTCAATTAATACGCGACAGGGATAGTAGGCCGTTCCGCCTTTGCTTTCTGTAATGACACCGGTACAAATGTTATTGTCCATGATGGGGTCAACTGCCATACAATCAAAAAGGATATCAGCACCGCTTTTATGCAACTCTTCGGTTAATTGATAGGCAAATATTGCAGGAGAGTAGCGCTGGATGTAGCGGATGTTTGTTGGTTCTTTTGGTTCGCCGTGTTGCCATTCTTCTGGAATTGTATCCCAACCGAGTTGGGCACTCATGCGAAGCCATTTTTCCGCCAAACCAAAAATGATCTGTTTACCGCGACCGTTGCACATAGGAACAAATAAGTTAATCAATCCTAATGTACCAAGTCCACCGAGGATGTTGCTTTTTTCCAGAAGTAGTGTAGAGAGTCCGTTTTTAGCGGCACTAACTGCTGCTGCAACACCGGCAACGCCACCGCCACAAACAACTACATCATACTGCTTCTTAACGGGGATAGATTTAGAATAGGTCAGTTCTTTCATAAAATACTGTCCTCCTGGTGGTAATCGATTTATAATAGTGTCGGCTATATCAAGGCTTTTTGCGTTTTCTGTGGTTCCATACATCATAATTGATTACCTAAAAGTATATCATAATTCCCCAATGTTGTAAAGTCCGGTGTTTCGGACAATATCCAAAGAAACTGAGCTGTTTCGACAAAAACACTGGGTCCTAATTTGACACAAGCGGAGGATTTTATCCTGAGTGTTGGTGCAAAGATGTTCACGATAGCTGGGCCTGTGATCGTTTACGGCATTTCCGCAAGCGTGGTTTATGGAATTATCTATTGGGTAACAAGTTGATTCAAATAGTAAAAAGGGACTGTTGCAAAATAAAGCAACAGTCCCTAAAACTATGGAAATGTTTACATCCTGCGGATGTAGGGGCGGCCAATCATCGCCCCTACGGATTCTATTATGGATTTTGCGTATTTTGCAATACGCCCTTTTTGTGGTCTTTGTCAAAGTTGTGGATCCAATCTGCCTTCAGGAAGTAGATGAGGAAAATAACGCTACTGAGGGTCCATGTGATAGGATATGCCCAGGATACGGTGGTGAGCTGATTGATTAGCTTTACGGCTATGGAGATATAGGTCACTCGGAACAAGCACCAACAGGCCAGCATGGTAAACATGGGAACAGTTGCCTTGCCTGCGCCCCGCATCACACTGGCGATGCAGTGGGAAAAGGCAAGCAGAAAGTAAAAAAGGCAGATGGTACGCATATGCTGCGTTCCAAAGGTAATGGATTCCGCCGAATCGCTGAAAAAGCCGATCAGCTCCGGCGCGAACACATAGGAAAGAACACCGATCAGCTCGGCCATGGTGCAGCTGCATACCAAACCAAAGGCAACGCCCTTTTTTACCCGGGCGTGATGTCCCGCACCCAGATTCTGTCCAACGAAAGTGGAGAGCGCCTGGGTAAAGCAGGTGACCGGCAGGAATGCAAAGCCCTCCAGCTTGGAGTAAGATCCACAGCCTGCCATCGCGGCTTTGCCGAAGCTGTTGATATTGGTCTGCACCACCACATTGGCAAGGGCGATTACGCTGTTCTGGATACCGGAGGGAAGTCCGTACCGGACGATCTCCACTAAGCTATCCTTATGAAAGCGGATCATTCGGATGCTGACCCGGTAGGGGGCATCGACACGCACCATATGCAAAAAGCACAGCAGTGCGCTGACACCCTGGGAGATAGTAGTAGCAATGGCGGCAGAGCCTACACCGAAGCCCAGAACAGCCACAAACAGCATGTCCAGAGCGATATTGATGAAGGTGGAAAAGATCAGGTAATAGAGGGGATGCTTGCTGTCGCCCACGGCGTGCAGGATGCCCACGAAGATGTTGTACATCACAGTAAATATAGCGCCGCAGAAGTAGTAGCGGAAATACGCAATGGACTGGGGAAGAACATCGGCGGGTGTTCCCATCCAGCGCAGGATGGTGGGCGTCAACGCTACACCGGCAACGGTCAGGGCTACGCCGGTGACCAGTCCAAAGGCAATGGCTGTGTGGATGGCTTTTTTCATGGTGTCGTACTGTTTTGCCCCAAAGGACCGGGCAATGACTACGCCCGCGCCCATGGCGACACCGTTAAAGAAGCTGACCATCATAAAAATCAGACTGCCGGAGGAGGTGACCGCCGCAAGGGCCTCGTCACCTATGTAATTACCCACGCACCAGGCATCAAAGGCATTATAGAGCTGCTGAAACACATTGCCCAGAAACACCGGCAGGGCAAAAAACAGCATGGCTCCCCAAATAGAACCCTCGGTAAGGGAATAGCGTTTAGAATGCAAACTGCGTCCTCCTCTTTTTTATGCATTGCATCCAGTATACCACACAGGCGGTTTCATGTAAATATTTTTCGGGATAAAGAAAACATATGTGATGACATCACAGAAAGATCTGCGGAAACGGTATATACTAGAAATACAACAAACAAGGAGGTAAGGAATATGAGATTAAAGAATAAGGTCGCAATCATCACCGGCGGCAGCCGCGGCATTGGCTTCGCCACTGCGGATAAGTTTTTGAGCGAAGGCGCGACTGTAATTCTGGCAGCCAGCACACAGGCGTCTGCCGATAAGGCTGTGACACAGTTGCAGGAAAAATATCCACAGGCCATTGTTGCCGGTATCAGCCCCGATCTGGCAAGCCTGGAATCCGTGAGGGATGCTTTCCGAGGGGCTACCGGGAAGTATGGCTGTGTGGATATTCTGGTCAACAATGCCGGCGTTTCTGAAAGCACACCCTTTATGAATTACACAGAGGAGACCTTTGATAAGGTCATGGATCTGAATGTGAAAGGTGTTTTCAACGCTACCCGGGCCGCGGCTGAGTGCATGGTGGCAAGGGGATCGGGTGTGATTCTCTCTACTTCCTCTATGGTCAGCATATCCGGGCAGCCCAGTGGCTTTGCCTATCCTGCGTCCAAGTTTGCGGTGAACGGACTGACCGTATCCCTGGCCCGGGAATTGGGGCCAAAGGCGATCCGGGTCAAGGCGGAAGCCCCAGGTATCACGGAAACCGATATGAAGAAGGCAGTACCCAGAGAAGTGATCGAGCCCATGATCAGACAGATTCCCCTGCGCCGCCTGGGACAGCCCGAGGATATTGCCAATGCTTTTGTATTTCTGGCTTCTGACGAAGCTTCCTATATTACCGGTGTGGTCTTAAGCGTAGACGGCATGGCAAGGAGCTGACGAAAAAGTCAGGGCCGCAGCGTAACGGTCAGATGAGGATTCTCCTCCATGGCGCAGTGAAACACATAGACCGCTTTGCCGGAGTAGTCCTTCAGATGGAATTCGATATGGTGCCAGTTGTGAAGCTGTAAATGGGTATCCTCACGAATTTCTGACAGGCAGTCATACAGAGCATCCAGATTTTTGCCGTAGTGGGCAGGCAGCGAAAGGGCCTTTGCCAGGGCCTCGTGCAGGTCCGGGGAAGTAAAGACAGCACTGCCGTCAATGATGGTCTCTTTCATAGTTCAGTCCTCCATTATGAGAGATTGTGTAAAATGATTATAGTATATGGAAGGGCAAATCGCAATAGTTGGCTGAAAAGGGGGACAAAAAGGCCAGTTTGTCCGTCCCCTTTACCAAAAAAACGGATGCAAATTTGTATAATATTTTATATTTCCCACATTGTCATAAGAGAGCAATTTGTGGTATAATCGTCCTAGCTATGAACTCTGCCGAAAACTGGGGCAGGGAACAGATACTACTGTAAATGGAGGAATGATTATGCCTATGCAAATGGGTTTCCGCTGGTACGGTGAAGGCAATGACAACATCAGCCTGAACTATATTAAGCAGATCCCCGGTGTCACCAGCATTGTCTGGGCGCTGCATCACAAGATGCCCGGTGAGGTTTGGGAAGTCGATGAGATCAAGGAAGTGATGGACCAGCTCCATGCCTGCGGCTTCAACGGTGATGTGGTGGAGTCTGTCAATGTCCATGACGACATCAAGATCGGCAAGCCCACCCGTGACGCCCTGATCGAAAACTATAAGGCCACCATGCGCAACCTGGCCAAGTTCGGCGTTAAAGTCATCTGCTATAACTTTATGCCGATCTTCGACTGGACCCGGTCCAATTTGTTCCACGAGGTAGGCGACGGCTCTACCGCACTGTTCTATGAAAAGGGTATGATCCAGGACGATTACAACGCTATGGCCAAGTACATACTGGACTTCACCGAGAAGTACAATATGTCCTTCCCCGGCTGGGAGCCGGAGCGTATGGCGAAGCTGGACGAGCTGTTCAAGGCCTATGCGGATGTGGACCATGAAAAGCTCTGGGCCAATCTGAAGTACTTCCTGGAAGCGCTGATGCCCACTTGTGAGGAGACCGGCATTAAGATGGCCATTCATATGGACGATCCCCCATGGGATATCTTCGGCTTGCCCCGCCTGCTGATCAACGCCGAGAACATTGACCGTTTCCTCAAGATGGTGGACCATCCCTGCAACTGTCTGACCCTCTGCCCCGGCGCTTTGAATGCTGATCCCAATAACAATGTGGCAGATATCGTCCGCAAGCACTGCGACCGTATTGCCTTTGCCCATATCCGTAATGTCAAGCACTTTGAAAACGGTGACTTCTCCGAAGCATCCCACCGTGACTGTGACGGCGATACAGGCATTCTGGAGATACTGAAGGCATACCACGACTGCGGCTACGAGGGTTATATCCGTCCTGACCATGGCCGCCACCTGTGGGGTGAGGGCCCCGGCACTGTCCGTCCCGGTTACGGTTTATACGACCGGGCGCTGGGTATTATGTATATGCTGGGCGTTTGGGACATGCTGGATCGGCTGTCCGGTAATTAACTTGTTTGTAACTGACTGATTTGGAGGTAACTGACTATGATGAATCTTTGCTTGACCCATGATTTTACCGGTAAGGTAGTTGTCGTGACCGGCGCAGGCGGCGTCCTGTGCGGTGACATGGCCCGTGCTTATGCCCAGGCTGGCGCGAAGGTTGCCGCTCTGGACCTGAATGAGGAAGCCGTTAAGAAGCTGGCTGCAGAGCTGAAGGCAGAAGGCTTTGTCTGTGAAGGCTACAAGGCCAATGTTCTGGACCCCGAGGCTCTGGAAGCTGTCCATCAGCAGGTTCTGGCCGATCTTGGCCCCTGCGATATCCTGGTCAACGGCGCAGGCGGCAACAACCCCCGTGCCACCACCGACAACGAGTACCAGCATGAGGCAAAGGAAGGCCAGAAGACCTTCTTTGATCTGGAAGCCAATGGCATCGACTTTGTATTTAAGCTCAACTACCAGGGTACGCTGCTGCCCACTCAGGTGTTCGCCAAGGATATGGTTGCCAAGAAGTCCGGCAACATTCTGAACATCTCTTCTATGAATGCCTACATTCCTCTGACCAAGATCCCTGCCTACTCCGGCGCTAAGGCAGCCATCTCCAACTTCACCCAGTGGCTGGCTACCCACTTTGCCGGCACCGGCATCCGCTGCAACGCCATCGCTCCCGGCTTCCTGGTGTCCAACCAGAACCGCGCGCTGCTGTTCAACGAGGATGGCACTCCCACTGCCCGCTCCGCCAAGATCCTGAACGGTACACCCATGGGCCGTTTCGTGGATTCCGCTGAGCTGCTGGGCGGCCTGTTCTTCCTGACCGATGACAACACCGCTTCCGCTGTTACCGGCGTGGTGCTGCCCATCGACTGCGGCTTCGCTGCCTACTCCGGCGTGTAATCAGAAATCAAAAAAAGACCTGCTTGGGCAATACTTCCTTATGAAGTGTTGCCCTTGAGCAGGTCTTTTTTATGTTTATTTGGGAAGCAAGTTAGCCCGTTGCAGCAGGGGACGCAGGGTTAAAAACAGGGGAACGGAAACCACGGCAGCGATGATGCCGTTGACGGTGGAAACCAGGCCCTTCTGGGCAACGGTAAGCATCACAGCGTCCAGTGGAAGCCCCAGAATCAGGTGATCCTCAATAAAGCTCTTACCCAGGTATAAGATCACATAGCAAACAGCACCGGCCACCGTGCCCAGGATTGTTTTCCACAGCATCTCTTTGCCGCACTTGTGGGTGATGATACCGCACAGCCAGGCCATGATGAACTTAAACGCAAAGGTAAAGGGCGCGGACGCGATGTACATGGGATTGGTCAGGTCAAAGAACATGGAGCCGATACCGGCAGCCAGACCACCCTGCAGCGGCCCTAACAGCAGGCCGGACAGCAGGCACATGACATTACCCATGTGCAGCCGGGTGGAGCCGATGGCGGTAGGAATGTTGACCTGCAGATAGGCAGAGGTTACATATACCAGCGCGGCCATAATGCCCACAAAGGACACCTGACGGACATTGAGTTTTTTCATAAGGGTTGCCTCCTAATGGTTACTGAGGGCATTATACCACAAACTGACAATAAAAAAAGTATCAAAACAAACCAATAGAATAAGGTCAGACAAATTCGAGAAAATCCAAGTTTTTGTTTACAGAAGCGGTGCTGATGTGGTATGATACAAGTAAGTAATGATGGAACAGAGGTTGCGATGATGAATTATATCATTTTGGATATGGAATGGAATCAGCCTTGGCCCGGTTCTCCTTCGGCGAAGAAGGTGCTCCCGGTGCAGATCCGGGGCGAGATCATTCAGATCGGTGCGGTGCGGGTCACGGAGGACCAGCAGGTGGCGGATGAATTCCAGGTGATGATCAAGCCGAAATACTATAGAAAGCTAAACCGCCGGGTCAGCAAGCTCACCGGTATCAAGGAATCCCAGCTAAAGGAAGAGGGAATTCCCTTCCCGGAAGCCATGGAGCGTTTCCAAAGCTGGTGCGGTAAGGATGTCATTTTTCTGACCTGGGGCTTTGACGATATTACCATCCTTCGGGAGAATCTGCGGCTGTACGGCCTTGGGGAGGACTGGACTGACCGTTGGTACAATGCCCAGATGATCTTCAACGCCCAGACCGACGGTTCCAATGCCCAAAAGGCACTAAAGACCGCCATGGAGATTTTTGAAATCGAAGCTACCCGGCCTGCCCACGACGCTCTGGGTGATGCCTACCACACGGCGCTGATCTGCGCCCGGCTGGATTTAAGGCGGGGTACGCAGGAATACGAGGCCGCGCTGAAAAGCCATGAAAACGGCTTCCATGGGGCGCAGTTACCCGGCTGTATCAGCCGCAAGGTGTTCCATGATTATGCCGATAAGCATGCGGCCCTCAGCGCCATGACCGGCCCGGAGAACAAATGTCCCACCTGTGGGCGGCAGATGCTGGGTTCCCGCTGGTTTGCCCAGCCGGGCCACCGGTATATGGATCTGGCAGCCTGCCCGGACCATGGCAAGTTTTTGATCCGTGTCCGCCTGTCTGACCAGCCCGATGGCACAGTGCGGGTCAGCCGCCTGACCTACGAAGCCACCTCTGAGGCTGCCGAGGCCTATGCCCGCCGGGCGGAAAAGGCCGATCCGGAAGAACGCAGGAGCTCCTCCCGCCGTCGCCGCCGCAGCAAGCTGCCCCCCAAGAACGACAACTAAATCCCCCCGCATGTTCCCCAGGAACATGCGGGATTTTTTGAATAGGCTTGCAACCATGGGGATGGGATGGTAATATAAGAGTATATTGAACAGGAGATGATGCTATGCTGACTTTGCTGATCCTGCTGACGGTGTTGGTGTTCGGCGTGCTGATGACCGCTTACATGTGTTTTCGTATGGCCTTTTACGCAGACCGTAAGCCCAGCGGGGAAGAATTCCCCATCCCCGAGGGGGAGATCTATGAACCCTACCGGGATAAAATGGTTGCCTGGATGCAGGAAACCCGGGCTATGCTCCATGAGGACATGGAGATCCGGTCCTTTGACGGACTGACTTTGCGGGGCAAATATTATGAGTGTGAACCGGGCGCGCCCATTGAGCTGATGTTCCATGGCTACCGGGGGGATGCAGACCGGGATCTGTGCGGCGGAGTGCAGCGCTGCTTTGCATTGAAACGGAATACCCTGATCGCAGACCAGCGGGCCTGCGGTACCAGTGAAGGCCATGTCATTACCTTTGGTATCCATGAGAGCGATGACTGTCACCGGTGGATCGCCCATCTGATCGACCGTTTCGGTGGGGATGTTAAGATCATTATCACCGGTATCTCTATGGGCGCTTCTACGGTCATGCTGGCTGCGGGCCGGGAACTGCCAGAGCAGGTGGTTGGTGTGTTGGCAGACTGCGGCTACACCTCTGCCCGGGATATTATCAAGGCTGTGATCCGGAAGATGAAGCTGCCGCCAAACCTGGCCTATCCTTTTGTGAGGCTGGGCGCTAGGCTGTTCGGCCATTTTGACCCGGATGCTGATTCTCCGGTGGAAGCTATGAAGCGCTGCAAAGTGCCTGTCATGTTCATCCATGGGGAGGGGGATGATTTTGTTCCCTGCGATATGAGCCGCCGCAATTATGAAGCCTGCGCTGCCACGAAAAAGCTCTGGACCGTTCCGGACGCAGGCCATGGTCTTAGCATTCTGGTGGACAAGAGCGGATATATGCGGGAGCTGCGGGCGTTTTTTGATCCACTTCTGTAAAGGCGTATGAATCGTTTAATGCCCTCCGGCTGAGCCGGAGGGCATTTTCAGAGTGTCAAAAAAGCCGCCAATCGTCAAAAAGCGAAATAATCCAAATGTCTTTGAGGGAAGCCTTCCCCCCAGGGGGAAGGTGGCAAAAATCTCTGATTTTTGACGGATGAGGGGTGAAAAGGCTTGCTGCGCAAGGCTTTTTGACTTACTGCACAACTCGCTCTCTACCGTACCACCTGTACGCCGACGAGAGCGAGTTGTTTGTCTTTGTGGCTCCTTTGACCTC